>NZ_JBYMTK010000005.1:0-224833 GCF_057773105.1 Dietzia sp. IBK-p2-15D | reverse complement strand
CACACCAACCCCACCGGCCCCCTGGCCCAGGCACGCAACCACATCCTCGAACACCAATGGCGAGAACACCTCGACCGCCTCACCGCCGACGACGGCCACCTCACCAACCCGCCAGGCACCACCCGGCGCCGCTGCGAGCCGCCACGCCACGAACCACCGCCCCGCGACGCCTCCCACACGGCGTAGCGTCGCCGCCTCCTACAGACTGGCCGCCCTCTGGGGTTCAGCGCTGCCAGGTGCTCGATCGCCTGGCCACCTCGTGGATCGCGTCGATCTCGCGCAAACTCAGGCGTGGCGGTTGAGCCTTGAGAAATCGGCCGATCCCCCGCCGCGGGACAACGGCAACCGCACCGTCTGCAGGCTGGGCCCTCACCGTGAACCCTCGTCGCGCGCCCACGACCGCTATCAACCCGATCACCGGCACCGGGAACCCGACGTGCTCCGCGCGCATTCGTGACGCCCGCTTCCCCTCGAACCTGCTGTTACGGACATAGGGGACTCGTCGACCGTTCACCATGACGATGTCTCCGCCGACCCACACCGATGCCTTCGGGTGGTTCTTCGCATTCACGGTGAACACGCCACCCGGGCCGACCACCACGTGGTCGATATCCGCACCACGCTCGCCGACGCGAACGGCATGGAGCACCCTCCACTCCGCGCCGAGCCTGCCGAGCTGCTCGGCGATGGCGTGCTCGCCGTCCGCGCCGATCCGCCATGCCCGCTCGTCCGTCTTCGCGTCGAGCATCCGGGCGAACAGGTGCCGCATCAGCCCCTGCGCCTCGCGCTCCGCCAGCGCCCGCTCACGCGCTGCAGCCCCGGCTCGCACGTCCGCGAGATCGTGCCATCCGGATGGCACGGCCGGCACGGCTGGCTCGGCTGATGACGTTGATGGCGGCGCTACTGGCGCCGGGGCGGTCCGAGTCGAGCGCGACACTGGCTGTGGGTTCGACTCCCGGTCCGATACCTCGCACTCCGGCGCAGTCGACGCAGTGGGAGACGCCGACGCCAACGGAGACGACTCGTGTGCTGAAGCTGACTGCCGGGGCGCAGGCGAATTCCGGCAGGAAGACGGCTCGTTCGTGTCGAGATGTTCCTCGATCGCTCGGCGCAACAGAGGGAGGTTCGACAAGTCGTCGGAGTGGAATCTCCCGCTGGCCACGTCGAGGTACCCGAGGTCGGTGCCGCCGGGGGTGGATGCGTAGAGCCTGTCGTGCCCGAACCGCTTCCACCTGCGGACGATCCAATCGGTCACGAGCCCTCCGGTGGTCAGCCGAGTTGTGTACGTCGACGAATGGTCACACCTCGGCGTGCCGGGCCGCAGATGTTCGACCGAAGTCGTTCCGCGCGACGGGGGTCACCGGCGTCGCTCACAGGCGAGGCCGGGTGGGACGCGCGCTGCGGGCAGCCGGCAGCCGGCAGCGGGCAGGGGGCAGGGGGCAGGGGGCAGGGGGCAGCGGGCAGCGGTGCCCCGCCCGCTGCCCGCTGCCGTGCACCCGCCATGTGAGGGGGAATACCGCCCCACACCCTTTTGTTTGACATGTCAGCAAGTTAAGATGGGGACACCAACAGACGAGAGGCCACCATCATGCAGTTCGGAATCTTCAGCATCGCCGACATCACCCCGGACCCCACCACCGGGCGGATACCCACCGAGCACGAGCGGCTGGAGGCCGTCGTCGAGTACGCCACGCTGGCCGAGCAGGTGGGCCTCGACGTCTTCGCGCTGGGTGAACACCACAACCCGCCGTTCGTGACGTCCTCCCCCACCACGACGCTGGGCTACATCGCGGGCAGGACCTCCGAGATCATCCTGTCGACGGCCACCACCCTGATCACCACCAACGACCCGGTGAAGATCGCCGAGGATTACGCCATGCTGCAGCACCTGGCAGGCGGCCGGGTGGACCTGACGATGGGCCGTGGCAACACCGGCCCGGTCTACCCGTGGTTCGGGCAGGACATCCGGCAGGGCCTGCCGATCGCGATCGAGAACTACGAACTGCTCCACCGCCTGTGGCACGAGGACGTCGTGGACTGGGAGGGCAAGTTCCGCACGGCCCTGCAGCAGTTCACCTCGACCCCGCGCCCGCTGGACGGCGTCGCGCCCTTCGTGTGGCACGGCTCGATCCGCTCGCCGCAGATCGCCGAGCAGGCCGCGTTCTACGGAGACGGCTTCTTCCACAACAACATCTTCTGGCCGATCCACCACACCAAGCAGATGGTCGAGCTGTACCGCCGCCGCTACGAGCACTACGGCCACGGCTCGGCGGACCAGGCGATCGTCGGCCTGGGCGGGCAGTTCTTCGCCCGCACCAACAGTCAGGACGCGGTCGACGAGTTCCGCCCCTACTTCGACAACGCGCCGGTTTACGGCCACGGCCCGTCGCTGGAGGACTTCACTGCCCAGACCCCGCTGACCGTCGGCTCGCCGCAGCAGATCATCGACCGATACATGACCATGCGCGAGCACGTGGGCGACTACCAGCGTCAGCTGTTCCTCATCGACCACGCCGGCCTGCCCCGCAAGACCGTTCTCGAGCAGATCGAGATCCTGGGCACCGAGATCGTGCCGACCCTGCGACGGGAACTCGACGCACTGCGCCCGGCCCACGTCCCGGACGGGCCGACCCACGCCGGGCGAGTGGCCGCCCGCGACGCCGACCTGGCCGCCGCCGGCGATCCCACCTATTCCGACGCGTACCGCTTCGGCACCGGCGACAACTGGACGGGCCTCACCGCCGAGGGCGGTCAGCGCGCCCAGGAGCAGTCGCTGGCCCGCGCCCGCCGCAACCAGGCCCGCCTCGCCGAGGCGCCGGCCGGGAAGGACTCCAAGTGACCGACCCCCACAACAGCCACTCCGCCGGGCGGCCGCTCAACCTCGTCGTCGTCGCCGCCGGAACCTCGGTGCCCTCCAGCACCCGGATGCTCGCCGACCAGCTCACCGCCGCGACCCGCGACGCGCTCGCGCGGCACGGCCAGAGGGTCGACGTGACGGTCCTCGAGGCCCGCGAACTGGCGCACGAGGTCGTCGACGCCACCTTCACCAGGTTCCCCGGGGAAAAACTGGCCGCGGCGATCGACGAGATCGGCCGGGCGGATGGGCTGATCGCGGTGACGCCCATCTACAACCAGTCGTTCTCGGGCCTGTTCAAGTCGCTGTTCGACGTCATCCAACCCGGCACGATCGCCGGCGTGCCGGTGGCGTTGGGCGCGACCGGCGGAACCGCGCGTCACTCGCTGGCGGTCGACTACGCACTGCGGCCGATGTTCGCCTACCTCAAGGCCGACGTCGTGCCCACGACCGTGTTCGCGGCGTCCGAGGACTTCGGCGCCGTCGCCACCGACGGCGACGAGGACTCGCTGCGCGCACGTACCGCGCGGGTGGGCACCGAACTGTCGGACTACATGCTGCGGTTCGCCGGAGTCACCGCCGGCGCGGTGGCGCCGACGCGCGCGGACGCCGGTCGGGGACGGAAGACCGACGACGACGAGTTCAGCGACTTCGTCCCGATGGGCGACCTCTTGGGCCGCTGAACCGGCGGGCAGGTCCTGCCCCCGGCGGGGTGTGCGGCCCGGCCCCGACGCAGACCGTCAGCGGGGGTCGGGCTGCCCGTCGGTCTGCTCCAGGGGCGGGACGGCGCCGCGGTCGGTGCCCTCGTCGGCGAGCTGATCCGGCTCGGGATGCTCGGTGTCGAAGCTCTCCGGCAGGTTCTTGATGTGCTTGTTCATGTTGCGGATGAGCAGCACGGTGGCGATGAGCAGCAGCAGGATCACCGGGATACCGATCGGCGACGCCTTGCCGAACTCCGGTCCCACCGGGTTGTCGTTGTACCCGGGCGTACCGGGCGACTGGTTCTGCGCGAAGACCATCGCCGACTGATACGCCAGGATCTGGACGTCCGGTCCCAGGGTGATCATCGTGCGTCCTCACTCGTGCTCGGGCCGACGGGGAGCGCGACGTGCGGGTCGACCCCCTCGAACAGGTCTGTCTCGTATTCTCCCTCACCGAGCTCGGGAAAGCCCACCCGGCTGGCGGCGAGCTCGAACTCCTCGGTGGGCCACACCCGCTGCTGCATCTCCACGGGTGCGGCGAAGAACCAGCCGTTGGGGTCGATCTGGGTGGCGTGGGCCAGCAGTGCCGAGTTGCGCTGCTCGAAGTAGTCAGCGCACTCGACCCGCGTGGTGACCCGCTCCATGATGTCGGGGCGGTCCCCCCAGCGGGAGAGGAAATCCTCGAAGTGGCGCACCCCGTCGCGGGCGAACAGCTCGTCGTCCAGCAGCTGGAGGCGGCTCTTGGGGAATCCGTGGGTGTAGTAGACCTTGGCGATCGCCCACGGCTCACCGGCGTCCGGATACCGGTCGGGGTTGGCGGCGGCCTCGTACGCGGCCATCGACGCCGAGTGCACCTTCAGGTGATCCGGGTGGGGATATCCACCGTTCTCGTCGTAGGTGATCATCACGTGGGGACGGAACTCCCGGATCCTGCGGACCAGGGACTCGGTGACCTCGTCGTCGTCGGCCAGGGCGAAACATCCCTCCGGCAGGGGTGGCGTGGGGTCACCCTCCGGCAACCCCGAGTCCACATACCCCAGCCAGTGGTGGTCGACCCCCAGGATGTCGGCCGCGCGCGCCATCTCACGCACCCGGACGCCCGTCAGGTCCGCGACGATGTCGGGGCGGTCCATCGCGGGGTTGAGGATGTCGCCCCGCTCGCCCCCGGTGCACGTCTCCACCAGCACGTGGACGCCCTCGGCGACGTACCTGGCCATGGTTGCCGACCCCTTTGACGACTCGTCGTCGGGGTGGGCGTGGACCGCCATCAGCCGCAGACCGGCCATCGGGAGCACCTGCCGTTCTTCTCACGTGAGTGGATGACCGCACCATTCTATGGGCGTCGGCCCAGGCGCCGCCCCCGGCGGGGCCCGCCGGCGACCCCCGGCCGTCCCCGCCGGCGTGCCCCGATACCCTGGCTCCCATGAGTGAGCCGAGGTCGGACGCCCCGTCGCAGCCCCCCGTGGGCCCGCCCGCGGACCGGTACGCGACCGCCGACCGCGGCTCGAACCTGACCGGCAAGGTCGTCGCCGTCATCCTGGCGCTGCTCGTGGGCGGCCTGGTGATCGCCGGCGTCTACACGATGTGGCGACTCAACCAGACGCCGGACATCACCGGTGAGGCGATCGGGGTGGAGGTCGTCGACGAGTCGCGGGTCGACCTGACGTTCACCGTGACGCGCGAGGAGCCGGGCACGCCCGCCTACTGCATCATCCGGGCCCAGGATGAGTCCAAGGGCGAACTCGGTCGGCGCGAGGTGTACGTCCCACCGTCGGAGAACACCACGATCCAGATCGACGCGTCCATCTTCACCACCGCCCGCGCGTTCGCCGCGGACGTCTACGGGTGTGGCGACGACGTCCCCGACTACCTGCGCAGGTAGGGCCGCAGACGGCCACGCCGTCAGGGCCGCGCGTATCGGCCGGCGACCGACGGCGCCTGTGTTAGAATCGGCGCTTCAGCACGGCTCCCTTTTTCGCGGGGCCGTGTTTTTCTTACATCACGCACGCGAACAGATTGGAGTGCGCTCATGGCGAACGACACCCAGGTCCACTGGTTGACCCAGGAATCGTACGACCGCCTCATGGCCGAGAAGGAGGCGCTGATCGCCAACCGTCCGGTCATCGCCGCCGAGATCAACGAGCGGCGCGAGGAGGGCGACCTCAAGGAGAACGCCGGCTACCACGCCGCGCGTGAGCAGCAGGGCCAGGAGGAGGCCCGCATCCGGACCATCGACGACCTGCTGGCCAATGCCCAGGTCGGCGAGACGCCCACCGAGTCCGGTGTCGCGCTCATCGGCTCCGTCGTCCGCGCCTACTACAACGGCAACGAGGACACCAAGGAGACCTTCCTCATCGGTACCCGCGGCGAGGGCTCCGGAAAGGACGACCTCGAGATCTACTCCCCCGAGTCCCCGCTCGGCAAGGCCGTCCTGGGCGCCAAGAACGGGGAGAGCCGCGAGTACACCGCCCCCAACGGCAAGAAGGTCGCCGTCACCATCGTGACCGCGGAGCCGTACCACAGCTGACCGGCTGAAGACCGGGGCCGGTGGTAGGTTCTTCACGAATGTCGGGCCGCCTCCAGGCGGGCCCGAATCCGCCCCGGCGTAGCAGGAGTTCCACGTGTCAGACGGTTCCCAGGACAGGCCCCACGGCCCGGCCCCGACTATCGAAGCGGCGGCCGGGCGGGTCCTGGGACCGGCACTGCGGACGGGCCAGTCCCCCTTCGAGGACGACCTCTACACGTGGACTCCCGAGGTGGCCGAGGAGCTGGCCCGCCGTCTGGACTCCGACCCCGAGGAAGGGGCCGCCGGCGCGGCGCCCGGGGCGACCCGCTCCCCCGTGATGCAGGCGCTGCACGACCAGCTCGAGGGCGCACCGCGGCCCGTGGTCCTGCTCGCCGCCGAGCTGCTCTTCATCCAGCAGCTCCCCCTGTCCACGGTCACGGCCCGCCTCAAGCGCGGCCGCGTCCGCGATGTGCTCTCCTGGATCGAGGACGCGCCCGCGATACCCACCGATCTCGACGAGGTCCTCAGCGAGAAGGGCCCGCTCACCGGCGGCCTGGGGTTCAACGTGCAGATGCGCGAGCACCTGCGCTGGCTGTGCTCGTTCGTCATCCACTGGGCGGAGCTCGACGCGTCCGTCCGGGACGCCGCCCTGTCGGACCCGTGGGAGTTCCAGCGCGCGGCCCGCTCCACCCCCGGTGACTGGCGGGCCATCCGCTACAGCCTCCAGTACCTCGTGTGGCCCGGCTACTTCCAGCCGATCGTCAAGCACGAGCACAAGACCCGCATCCGCGACGCGTTCGCCGACCTCATCGGCGGCCCGTCCGGCATCGACGAGCTGGACATCGACCAGGACCTGCACCGCATCTCCGAGGTGCTCTCCGCGCAGCTCGGCCAGCCCGTCGACTGGTACCGCGGCTCCGTCGCCAACCAGTGGCAACGCCACCGCGACGACCACTCCCGGCGTGCCTGGCTCGTGCGGCCCGGCCGCGGCGGCGTCGGCCAGGCCGGCCAGTGGGTCGCCCAGAACCGCATCGCGCTGCCCGCCTCGCACCTGCCGCGGATCCCCGCGCACGCCAGCCGGCTCGAGGTGTCCCAGGCCGTCGAGCAGGGTTACCCGCACCTGGACTACCAGGCCCGGTTCCAGCTCACCGCCGAGCTGCACACCTTCCTGTCCCGGATGAACCCGCAGGACGTGGTGGCCACGGTCGCCGACGCCAAACTGCATCTGGGCACCCTCACCGACGACCTCGGCTACGTCGACGACGGCGGCCAGCAACTCGAGCGTTCGGTGCTGTGGAGCACCGTCACCCTCGACCTGGAGACTCTGCCCAGTCCCCTGTCCGAGTTGATCGGCGAGCCCGGCACGGTCGTCGACCTCACCGACGGCCTGGACGCGATGCTCTCGGCGATGCACCCCGGGCGCCACTCCGCGGAGTCGCAGGTCGCCGAGGCCCCCGCCGCCGGGGCGGTGCCGACCCTGCCCGAGGTCACCGACGAGCTGGCCGACGGACTGCACATGCCCCGCGAGGAGTTGCAGGAGATCGTCGACACCCTGCAGCAGCGTCAGCAGATCGTGTTCTACGGCCCGCCCGGCACCGGCAAGACCTACCTCGCCCAGGAACTGGCCCGCTTCCTCGCCGGCCCCGACGACCCCAGCCGGGTCCAGCTCGTGCAGTTCCACCCCAGCTACGCCTACGAGGACTTCTTCGAGGGCTACCGGCCCACGCTCACCGAGTCGGGGCAGCCCGGCTTCGCTCTCCAGGCCGGGCCGCTGCGGCGCCAGGCCGCGCGGGCGACCTCGGAGTCGGGTCGCGAACACCCGAGCTTCCTCATCATCGACGAGATGAACCGCGCCGACCTGGCCCGCGTGTTCGGCGAGATGTACTTCCTGCTGGAGTACCGGGACCGGACCGTGCTGCCGCAGTACTCCCCCGACACCTCGTTCCGGCTGCCGCGCAACCTGTTCATCATCGGCACCATGAACACCGCCGACCGGTCGATCGCCATGGTCGACGCCGCCATCCGCCGACGCTTCGCGTTCATGGAACTGCACCCCGACACCCCGCCGGTGGCCGGCGTGCTGCGACGCCACCTCGAGGCGCGCGGCGTGACGACCGAGCCCGCGGAGCTGCTCGAGGCGCTCAACTCCGAGATCGACGACTCCGACCGCGACCTGCGGATCGGGCCGTCGTACTTCATGAAGGACCAGGCCACCGAGCCGGGCGGCCTCGAGGCCATCTGGAGGTTCGACCTCCTCCCACTGCTCGAGGAGCACTACTACGGGCGGCTCACCCGCGCCGAGGTGCACGAGCGGTTCGGCCTCGCGGCACTGCGCCGCAAGATCGGGCGGGCGTGACCGCAACTCCGACTCGCGCCGGTGCGCCGGCGTCGGCACAGTCGCCGGCGTCGCCGGTGGCACTCGAGTTCGACGAGTTCGACCGCCGTGGCCGACTGGTCAACCTGAGCTGGGAGGGCGCGCAGCACCTGTCGCAGACCGGCCTCGTGGAGGTGCTGCCCGCCGGCCGCGACACGTGGCGGCTCATCCCCTGCGGCGCGGTCGGTTCGGTCCGCGTCGAAGGTCTGTCGGTGCGGGTCATGCCCGCCGCCAGCCTCGGCCTGACGCAGTTGTTCTTCCTGCTCGACCACGCGGCCGACGACCCCTTCCTGTCCTCATCGGTGCAGGCCAGGGACGACGACGAGCTGTGGACCTCCGTCGCCGAGTCCATGGCCCGGTTAGCGCACCGGGCCCTGTCCGCCGGACTGCTGCGCGGGTACCGCAGGGTCGACGAGGCGCTGACCACCGTGCGCGGGCGGATCCGACTGGGTGACCAGATCCGCCGCCACCCGGGCATGACCATCCCGCTCGAGGTCACCTACTCCGAGTTCACCCCGGACATCGCAGAGAACCGCATCCTGCGCACGGCCGCCCACCGCCTGCAGTTCCTTCCCGAGCTGCCCGATTCCACCCGCCGCCGGCTGGCGATGGTCGACGCCCGCCTGTCGGACGCCACGCTCATCGGCCAGGGCGCGCCCGTGCCGGCGTGGACGCCCAGCAGGCTCAACGCCCGCTACCAGGACGCGCTCGCGTTGGCGGACCGCATCGTGCGGCGGATCTCGGTGGAGGTCGAGGACGGTCACGCCGCGTCGGCCGCCTTCGTCACCGAGATGCCTGCACTGTTCGAACGCTTCGTGGAGGCCGAGCTGACCGCCGCCCTCGACGGCCGGGGGGGTCGGCTGCTGCAGAACCCCGTCGTCAATCTGGATTCCGGTGCCGAGGCGGACGACGCGCCGTCGGGTCGTCACAGCGCGCCGTCCGACGACGGTGACCACATCTCCGTGCGCACGGGGTTGGTGTACGAGGTCGACGGCGAGCCCGTCACCACGTTCGTCCCGACCTATCCCACGGACCGCCGGGCCCGCGCCGCCGAGCACTATCGACTGTTGGCCGCCTGCACCGCGCTCGGGGTGGACCGCGCGTACCTCGTCTACCCGGCCCAGCGGCGCGACGATTCCCCCCAGCCCCGACGGATCGTCCACACCGACATCTCGATCGTGGAGTACCCGATCGACCTCTCCCGCGGGCCGGCCGAGAGCAGGAGGGCTATCGTCGAGTTGGCCCAGCATGCCCGTGAGCTGGCCGCTCCGTCCGCCGCACGGCACCGGACGGGCTCACGCCACGACGCCGGGGCCCACCACAGCGCCGGGTCCCACCACAACGCAGAGTCCCGCGCACACCCAGAGTCCGGCGCAAACCCAGAGGGGAGACGACACGCCCGATGACGGACGCCGACGACGCCTCCCGACGCCTCTGGATGAGCCTCGGGCTGGCAGCCGTGGGCACGGTGGGGGCGTACCGCGGCGCGCAGGAGGTACTCACGCAGCAGGCCCGGATCGCGCGCCGGGTGATCCCCAAGCCGACGTCGCGGCCCTACTCCGGCGACGGGCTCTACCGGCCCGGGGCCCGGTCACCCGAACCGTGGAGACCCGGAATGACGTGCGACGTACACATGATGATCTTCGGCGACTCGCTCGCCGCCGGCCTCGGCGCCGACTCCCCTGACGAGCTGCCCGGCGTGCTGCTGGCGCGCGGCCTGGCCGAAGAGTCCGGCTGGGATGTACGGCTGAGCATCAAGGCGATCGTCGGCGCCACCTCCAAGGGACTGCCCGGGCAGATCGAGGCGATGCAGATCGCGCACGGCGACCCCGACATCTCGGTGATCCTCGTCGGCGGCAACGACATCACCTCCCGCAACGCGATCGGTCCCTCGGCGCGGCGAGTAGGTGACGCGGTGCGGGCGCTCCGGGAGAACGGTTCGCACGTCGTGGTGGGCACCTGCCCCGACCTGAGCATCATCAAGCCGGTCCCCCAGCCGTTGCGATCGGTCATGTCCGGCCTGAGCCGACGCCTGGCCGGCGCGCAAGCCGTGCAGGCCCGCAAGGCCGGCGGCGTCCCCGTCTCCCTGGCGGAGACCCTCGCGCCCGAGTTCCACCGTCGTGGCGAGAGCTTGTTCTCGCCCGACCGGTTCCATCCCAACTCGGCCGGGTACGAACTCGCCGCCGGCCTGCTGCTGCCCGCCGTGTGTGTGGCGCTGGGCGTGTGGGAGGACGTGCCCGAGGAGCAGCTACCGCACGACGCCGAGGAGGCCGCCGCCTCACTGGAGTCCGCCGAAAGCGCCGCCGACCTCGCCGACTCCGACGACACTGCCGAGGCCGGCGCGCCCGCCGACACTACCGACGCTGCCGACACCGGTACGCCCGCCGAGCACCGCGAGTCCGTGGTGGCCCGGCTGACCAAGCGCCTGACCGACTTCGTCCGCACTCACGAGGATGCGGACGACGGTGACCGGAACACGTTCCTGCATAATGAGGACGTGGACGGTGACCCCGAGAGCACGGGCGAGGCCCGTGAGGCCGCGGACACCCTCCGACGCCGTAGCCGGATCCTGACACCGACCCGCTCGACGCGGGACGACCCGGATCCCCAGGACTGACCCGACCACACCAGCACTCACCCGCAACGAAGGAGCTTTCCATGCCGGAAGCCGTGATCGTCTCGTACGCCCGTTCCCCCATCGGGCGCGCCAACAAGGGTTCCCTCGTGGGCATCCGCTCCGACGACCTCACCGCCCAGATGGTCAAGGCCGCGCTGGACAAGATCCCCGCGCTCGACCCCACCCAGATCGACGACCTCATGTTGGGGAACGGGCTGCCCGGCGGCCAGCAGGGGTTCAACATGGCCCGCGTCGTGTCGGTCCTCGCCGGACTGGACACCGTGCCCGGCACCACCGTCAACCGCTACTGCTCCTCCTCGCTGCAGACCACCCGCATGGCGCTGCACGCGATCAAGGCCGGGGAGGGTGACGTGTTCATCTCCGCCGGCGTGGAGACCGTCTCCAACTTCCAGTACGGCACCTCCGACCACATCCCGAACACCCACAACCCGATCTTCGCCGACGCCGAGGCCCGCACCGCCGCGCGCGCCGAGGGCGGGGCCCCTGTGTGGACCGACCCGCGCGCCGAGGGCCTGCTGCCCGACGTGTACATCCCGATGGGCCAGACCGCCGAGAACGTGGCCCAGATGACCGGCATCACCCGCGAGGAGCAGGACCGCTGGGGCGTGCGCTCGCAGGAGCGCGCCGTGGCCGCCGTCGACCGTGGCCACTTCGCCAATGAGATCACCCCGGTGACGATGCCCGACGGCACCGTCGTCTCCGCCGACGACGGCCCGCGGCCCGGCACCACCTACGAGAAGATCTCGCAGCTCAAGCCGGTCTTCCGTCCCGACGGCACCATCGCGGCCGGCAACTGCTGCCCGCTCAACGACGGTGCTGCCGCCCTGGTGATCATGTCCGATACCAAGGCCAAGGAGCTGGGCCTGACCCCGCTCGCGCGCGTCGTCTCCACCGGCGTGTCCGGCCTCTCGCCCGAGATCATGGGCCTGGGCCCGATCGAAGCCGTCAAGAACGCGCTGCGCATCGCCGGCAAGTCGATCTCCGACATCGACCTGTTCGAGATCAACGAGGCGTTCGCCGTGCAGGTGCTCGGCTCGGCCCGCGAGCTCGGCATCGAGGAGGACAAGCTCAACGTCAACGGCGGCGCCATCGCGCTCGGCCACCCCTTCGGCATGACGGGCGCCCGCATCACCGCGTCGCTCATCAACAACCTCCAGGCCGAGGACAAGCAGTTCGGCGTCGAGACCATGTGCGTCGGCGGCGGCCAGGGCATGGCGATGGTGCTCGAGCGCCTCAGCTGATCCCACCCGGCGCGGCAACGCGAAGAGCGTTCCGACCATGTGTCCCGAGTGGACGTGGTCGGGACGCTCTTCTTGTTGTGGCGGCGATAGGCGCCGATGGACGTCCGTTCAGGGCGGGGGGCGGGTTGTCGGGGGCGCGTCCTATCCTCTACTCAGCAGTCGCTGGTCAGATCGGAGTCCCATGTCCCCACGCTCATCCTTCCTCCGCCGCACCCTCGGCTTCGGCACGCTCGCGCTCGCGCTGGTCGCGGTCTCGATCACGCCGGCTTCGGCCGAGGAGGGGCAGGCCGGATCCTCGTCCTCCGTGGGCGAGGTGGCGTTCGACACGGTCGCCGGCAGCCTCGAGCACGTTCCGGTCGGTTCCACCGCCGGGCTGCTGGGCTCGGTCGGATCGTCGAACGTTCCGATCGTCCCCGCGTCAGTAGAGGAGGTCGGCGTCCCGACAAGAGTCGACCCGTCCATCAAGACGACGAAGTTCCTCGGCATCGATCGCTATGACGGCCCGGACAACGTGTACGAGTACTGGTCCGTCCAGTCCGCCGCCATGCAGCGCGTGGTCACCGTGGAGGTCGTCAGGTCCCGCGGCGAGGGGGCGGCGCCGGTCCTGTACCTGCTCGACGGCGTCGGGGCGCCCGAGTACAGCACGGGCTGGAACCACGTCGCGGACATCCACGAGGTGATGGCGGACGAGAACGTCCACATCGTCAACCCGGCGGGCGCGTTCGCCTCCTTCTACTCGGACTGGGAGAAGGAGGATCCGGTGTTGGGCAACCACAAGTGGGAAACGTTCCTCACCGAGGAGTTGCCGCCCATCGTCGCCCGGGAGTTGGACACCAACGGCAAGTCGGCCATCGCGGGAAACTCGATGGGTGCGCAGGCCGCGATGCATCTGGCGGCCCAGCATCCGGATCTGTACGCCGCGGTGATGGCGTTCAGCGGCAACTACTCGACCATGGACCCGCTCGGATACCAGACGGTCCGACTGAGCGTCGTGACCCGCGGCGGCGATCTCGACAACATGTGGGGTCCGCGCGGAAGTGAGCGGTGGCGGTACCACGACACCATCTCGCACCCGGAGAAATTGCGTGACACCGCTGTGTACATGTCGGCCGGCAACGGCGACATCGGTCCGGAGGATCCGGGCGAGTACGGCAGCAACAAGTACGCCATGTGGTTCGGCATCGTGCTCGAGCGCGGGGTTCACGAGGCCACCACAGCGTTCTCACGAGCGTTGACGGAGGCCGGGGTGCAGCACCGGGCCGACTACGGGGACAGCGGTCTGCACAACTGGGCGACCTTCATGCGGTACTTCGACGCCGGCTGGGAACACATCAAGCCCGCGCTCGAGAGCTAGGCCGGCTCAGGCCCAACCTGACCCGGTCCTATCCATCCTGAGCCGGCCCTGCCCATCCTGAGCCGGCCCGGCCCGGGCGTCCTGCCGGCCCGGACGCCCACGGGGTGCGCGTCCTCTTGGTACGCCTCAGGCCCACCTCTGTGCTGTGATTGGTCCATTCCGGGCGCGCACCCCGGAGCGGGAGGCCGCTCCCCCGTCCCACCCGTGCCCCGTACGCCGGTCGCCGCCGACGGGATCCGCCTAGCCCGGGCCCCGTCGCCCGCTCCCCAAATGCCGACGACCCCGGCTCCCCTCACGGGGGCCGGGGTCGCGGGATTCGCCGGGACCTGACCTGATCGGACAGGCAGCGCTACAGCTCGCGCCGGTCAGTCGCGGAAGTAGCTCATGAGGCGGAGGATCTCGACGTACAGCCACACCAGGGTGACCGTGAGGCCGAGCGCGACGCCCCACGCCATCTTGGACGGGGCACCGGCGCGCACGAGGCGGTCGGCGTTGTCGAAGTCCATCAGGAAGCTGAACGCGGCAAGGCCGATGCACAGGAGGCAGAAGCCGATAGCGATCGGGCCGCCGTCGTACAGCGGGTTGGTGCCGGTGAACAGGCTCAGCACGATGCTGCCCAGGGCCGCGAACAGCACACCGACGATCGCTGCGGACATGAAGCGGGTGAACTTGGGCGTCACGCGCACGGCGCCGGTCTTGTAGACGAACAGCATGCCCACGAAGACGCCGATGGTGCCGAGGATCGCGGCACCCACCGCGCCCAGGACGCCGCCGGTCCCCTGCAGGTCGATGGTGAACAGATACGTCGCCGCGCCGACGAACAGCCCCTCGAGGGCGCCGTAGGTCAGGGTGACGGGCGCGGAGTCCATCTTTCGCGCGAAGGTGGCGATCAGCACGGTGATCAGGCCGCCGATGCCGCCGACCAGGATGAACGGGAACAGCAGCCCCGGATTCATCGTGATCAGGTAGAAGGAGATCGTGCCGACGATGGCGAGCAGACCGAGCGTCATGCCGGTCTTCGCGACGACGTCATCGATCGTCATGGGCCGCGTGTCGGCGGCGAACTGCGGGTGCGCCTGCGGAGCACCGTAACCGGCCTGGGCACCGAAGCCCTGCTGGCCGTACTGGCCCTGCTGGAAGGCGCCACGGCCGGCACCACCGAGGTGGGTGGCGCCGCGGGCACTGTCCGTGGACAGTGAACTGAAGACCGGGTTGCTGCTGGTGCGCATCGAGGTCCCTTCGGAATTGTCGGGGAAGGTCGTTGGTCGAGAGTCCCCGCCGGGTCACCGACGAATCACTCGTACATGTGCAACGCGCGGGCTCACCTGTGTGTTCCCGGCGCCGATACACATCTTGCCTGATCCGTTCGCCCGGCCCGGAACGACTCACGGGAACGACGACGACGACGAGGATTTCAGCGCCGAGCGATCCTGCGGTCCCCGGCGCCGCGGATCATTCGCAGGCGACACCGTCGTTGTCGCGGTCCAGCTTCGAGGCGTACCCCGGCTGCCCGCGGTACAGCGGCGCGACGCCGGCGGCCCGGACCGCCGAACAGTTGGCGTAGTACGCCGCCTGCGGGACCGGCTCGGCGACCGGGGCGGGCGCGTAGGTCTGCGGCGGGGCGTACGTCTGGACCGGGGCGGGCGCGTACGTGGGCTCGGGGGCCACCGGCTGCCGGGGCGCGGACTCCGACTCGACGGCGGCCGGCGTGACCGGGGTCGCCGAGGTCGGTGAACTCGTGGGGGTCTGCGTCACGGTGGTCGTCGGCGCAGCGGCCCGGGCCGTGGTGGTGACGGTGCTGGTAGCGGCCACCGGGCTCGAGGCCGGGGTCGGCGAGGGCGCGGGCGTGGGCATCAGTGCCGCGCCGACGATGAACATGGCCACCGAGACGGAGCCGACCACCGGCCAGCGACGGGTGAACGGGCGCAACGGGGTATTCCAGGTCAGCGGGCTCAGCGCGTCCGGGGCGACGAAGCCGGACATCGATTGCGCGGCGAGAGCGGCCTGCCGGTCGAGTTGGAAGTCCTCCTCGGCGTGGGTGCGGTCCTCACGCTCGCAGAAGACCCACCACCCGCCCGCCACGGCCATGGCCAGACCGATGAGCGCCATCGCCACCGACTCGAGGACGCCGCTGCCGAGCGTTCCGAGCGCCCCCACCAGTATGATCCCGCCCATGACCAGGCCGGCCCAGGCGAGGACCGGCTTCCAGACGGGAGGCGTGAGGTAGGTGGGCTCGGTCAGGGTCGGACGGGCCATGGAGGGCAGGACGATCGGCATGCTCGCGGTCTTTCGAGGGAGGTGAGGGGCCCGCGGCGGCCAACGGACGACGCGCGGTGAGGATGTGAACACTACTCCACCGCGCGCCGCCCGCCAAAGAAATCCTTATCCAGACCGGGGCCGTGCCCGGGCAGGGACTACTAGCCCAGCGCCACCTTGTGATTCCACGATCGCGCGGTGCGCCAGAGGCAGAACGCCGCCACCGCGACCAGGGAGACCACGAACCCGACCGGCATGACCTCGCTGGTCGTGCGCCCCGCGGCGAGCTCGCCGACCAGGTCGAACCGGACGAGGCCCAGGGTCTCGCCGTCGGCCTCCCCCACCCCGAACGGGATCACGAGCATGCCGAGCAGGGCAAGGACCTGGCTGGCGATGTAGACGGCGACGAACACCACCACGGGCCCGCCGGCACCGAGTCCGGCCAGCCGCCGCTCGTGCCCCACCGAGACGGCAAAGTAGTAGTACACCGGCCACACCAGGAACCAGGCGAGCACCAGCGCCAACCCGCTTGCGATCATCCAGGCCGGGGTCACGGCGGTGACGGTGGACCACGCGTCGGTCAGCATCGACCACGACGGCGCGGAGCCCCCGGACCGCTGCGAGTTCGCCCACCACGCCAGCAGCGCCAGCACGAGGGTCAGGACGATCGCCGCCAGCGAGGCGAGCGTCGCCCACGCCAGCTTGGCCCGGAAGATGCGGGCCCCGCGGACCGGGATCGAGTGCGTGAAGTACCCCGTCCGGCCGTAACCGGAGCGCCAGTAGTCGGCGGCGAGGGCCAACTGGACGGCCGGGACCGCCACGACCGCGGCGAGCATGCCCGCGGCCAGCCCGAGCTCGGACAGGAGCGGCCATCCCGAGGCACCGAGCAGGCTGCCCAGCACACCTACCAGCGCGACCAACCCGAAGAGGGTCGCGAGCGGACCGCGCGTGCGCAGCCACTCGTGCTTGAGGAGTGTTGTCGTCGTCGCTCTCATCGGTAGGTCTCCCTGAAAATCTGGTCGAGGCTGGCGCCGCGGCTGCCGCGGAGGTCGTCGGCGTCGCCGGAGAGCAGGACGCGGCCGTGGCGCATCATGACGGCGGCGTCGAGGATCGGCTCGAGGTCGTGGACGAGGTGGGTGGTGATGAGCAGGAGCGAGTCCTCCGACAGGTTGCGCACGATCCCGTCGAGGATCACCTGACGCGCGGCCGGGTCGACGCCCGAGATGGGCTCATCGAGGAGGAACACGCGCGCGTCGCGGGACATGGCTAGTGCGATCTGGACCTTCTCACGCATGCCCTTGGACATCTGCTTGAGCCGCGCGGACTCGCTCAGGCCGAAGAAGCCGATGAGGTCGCGCGCCTTCTCGGGCTGGAAGTCAGCGAAGAAGTCCGTGTACAGCTCGAGGCAGTAGCTCACGCGCGCGGCGTCGGGCAGGAAGCTGGTGTCGGGTAGGTAGGACACCAGGGTCTTGGACTCCGGGCCGGGGGCGTGGCCGGCGATCCGCACGTCGCCGGAGTACCCGGCCAGGACGCCGGCGAGGATCTTGAGCAGCGTGGTCTTCCCGCAGCCGTTCTCGCCCAGCAGGCCGACGATCTGCCCCGGGGCCAGGGTCATGTCCAGGCCGTCGAGGGCGGTGGTGGCGCCGTACGTCATGCGGAGACCGGTGGCCTCGACGAGTGTAGTGGCGGGGCTCGCGGTGGCGGCGTGGTCGGTGGCGCTCATGTCAGGCACCTCCGTCGTGCTCATCGGTAGTGGTGTGTTCATGGGTGTCCCATCTGTGGTCGAGCAGCGTTCGGGCTTTGTCGTGCGCCATTCCCAGGCCGCGGACGCGCCGGATGAAGGCGTCGGCGGCGTCGGTGGCGAGGTCGGCGCGGACCTCGTCTATCCGTTCTTCGTCCTGCGTGACGAACCGCCCGGTGGCGCGCTCGGACCGGCACAGTTCGAGCCGTTCGAGCTCGGCGAGCGCGCGTTGGGCGGTGTTGGGGTTGACGCCGAGATCGGCCGCCAACTCCCGGACGCCGGGCATCTTCTCCCCGGCCGCCCACTCCCCGGTCACGATGCGCCGCGAGAACTCCCCGACGAGCTGCACCCAGATCGGGGACGAGTTGTCGAACTGCATCGCCGCCCCGCTTCCGTGTTGCTGTATTAGGTGCTTAATACAGTGGCACCAGGCGGGGCGCTTGTCAATGAGCGGATGCTGACGAGCCGTTGTGCGGGGCGGCCCAGAGACGCAGACTGAGGCAAGGACCTGCGGAAAGGGCCGGCCATGAACGCACTCGTCGTGTACGAATCCGCGTGGGGGAACACCAGGCTCGTCGCCGAGGCGATCAGCGACGGCCTGTCCCCTCACCTGACCGCCGAGGTGGTGGCCGCCCACCAAGCGCCGCCGCTCGCCGAACTCAAGGTGGACCTCCTCGTGGTGGGCGCGCCGACCCACGCGTTCGGGCTGCCCCGCGACGGCACCCGCGAGGACGCCCACGCCCGCGGCGGCGAGCTGATCCTGTCGGGAGTGCGCGAGTGGCTCGACGCCGCCGAGCCCGCCTCCCTCGCGGTGGCCACCTTCGACACCCACGTCCGCCATCCCGACCTTCCCGGCCATGCAGGCAAGAAGGCCGCCAAGAAGCTACGCAAGCTCGGCTGCCACCCGGTGACGGATCCCGAGACCTTCTACGTGGACGGCTACGAGGGCCCGCTCCTGCCCGGCGAGCTGGAGCGCGCGAGGGAATGGGGAGACGGCCTGACGCGCGGCGACTGGCGAGCCGGGCCGGACGCCGGCGGGGTGGGCTCCGAGGGAAACGACGACGACGAGGTCGACCACCCCGCCCACGCCGCAGGTGCAGGGCGTGCCGAACCGGCAGGGTTGACCGATACCCCTAGGGGTATGTAATCTCGGGGCATCAGCCAGTCGGATCATCGGCCGGCGGTCGGCGCGATTCACGCCGACGACAACCCCACCCCCTGAGGAGTCTCATCATGTGCCGTCCCGCCACCTGCAAGAAGTGCGGCAAGACCACCTGGGCCGGATGCGGAATGCACGTCGACCAGGTGATGGCCGGTGTGCCCAAGGCCGACCGCTGCCCGGGCCACGAGTCGGACGTCCCCGCCGTCAAGGACGGCTTCTTCGCCAAGATGTTCAGCAGGTAGTCCCGACCGCCGCCGTCGAGCCTGGCGGAGTTCGATCCGCATTCGATCCGCCCCTCGGATTTCGACCTGCATTCGATCCGCCCCTCGGATTTTGACTTGCGTTCGATCCGCCCCTCGGATTTCGATCCACGCTGCGGCCCCGGCGCGCAGAAGAAAATCCGACGGGCGGATCGGGGCGTTTCGGACAGGGGCTACCGGGAGTCGTCGGCCGGGGGCCGTCAGTCGGGGCTCGTCAGTCGGGGCTCGTCAGCTGGGGATACCGAAACGGGCCGCGAGGTACGGGATCAGGCCCATGCACTCCGGTGTGAGAGCGAGGCACGCGGGCTCATCCGGCCCGGGGCCGAACAGAAAACGCAGCGGATTCTCGATCGAGCCGGCGGGAAACATCTCATCGGTCCTCTCGTGGTCGACGGGCGGGTCCACTAGGGAAATCGCGTGTGAGGTCGATCCTGTTATCGCCCTGCCAGCGTCGTCAAGGGCCCTTCTGCCGACACCGGCCCGATGCAGCTGTCCGGGATCGTGGCCAGCGAACACCACGCAGTCGGCAGCACCGGACGGTATCCGTCGGGCACTCCCCCGCCCGCGATGATCTCGCGGTAGGCGTCGACGCCCGACGTGGGTTGGCGTGTCAGCGTCGGGTCGGTGAGCACGTTCACCCGATACAGCCCGAACCGCGCCGAGTAGTCGCCCCATTCGTAGTTGTCGACCAGTGACCAGTGGTTGTAGCCGATCACGGGGTAGCCGTCCGCCACGGCCCGCTGCAGCCAGAAGACCGTGTCGCGCAGGAAGTCGCCCCGCTCGATCCCGTCGGCGCGACCACCGTTGAGAGTCGGAATCCCGTTCTCGACGATGTAGATCGGCTTGCCCGGGTAGGCCTGCGCGTAGTGCGTGACCGCCTCGTAGATGCCCTCCGGCTGTGGCCGCACGGCCGCGAAGTCGTCCCACGCGGCGTTGATGGCAGTGAGGTTGTTCAGCGCGACGCCGTAGTAGTAGTCGATGCCGACGTAGTCCACGACGTCGGCCACCCTGTCCCCGATCAGCGTGTCGGTGAACTCGGTGGCCATGGGTAGATAGGCCTCGTTCATGGTGACCATCGCGGCCGGGTCGGCCCGGTGGGCGGCAGCGTAGCCGAGCCGGTGGGCGGCCTCGATGGTGTCGAGGAAGCGGGAGAAGTCGGTGAAGGCGACCCGGCCGATGGTCATCTCGTGTTTGAAGAACACCAGCGGCTCGTTGAACGTCACCCACATGGTGCCGGCGCCGGCCCACCGGTCGGTGATGAGGTCGGCGAAGCGGCCGAACGATTCCACCGCGTTGTCCGCGAGCATCCCGCCCCGGTCGGCCAGCCACCCGGGGTAGACGAAGTGCACCATCGTGATCATGGGGGTCATGCCATGTCGGCGGACCGTGTCGATGATCCGGTCGTAGTGTCTGAGGGCCTCGTCGTCGTACTCCCCCGGCGCGGGCTCGATCCGCGCCCACTCCACGCTCAGCCGGAAGGTGTTCACGCCCATCGCCGCGGCGTTGGCAATGTCCTCCTCATAGCGGTTCCAGAAGTCCACCGCCTCACCCACCGGGTCGGCCTGACCCGTCGGCGCGGTCGCGTCGACATACCGCTTCCAGTTGGAGTCCGGGTTCGAGCCCTCCACCTGGAAGCCCGACGTGGCGACGCCCCAGTGGAAGCCGGAGCCCGGTGCGGCCGGTCGCCCACCAGGCTGGGCCGCTGCACTCGGCTGCAGCTGCGGGGCCACCGCCACGGCGAGGACGAGCGCCAGCAGCAGCGGAAGCGCCCTCCGGACGATCGTCGAATGTCCGGCCCATCGCGCGCGTCCGCTCATGGGTGAACCCTAGGAAGCACCCTCGCGGACGGCAGCGGAATGACCCAAGTGCGCGAACCGCGAGCGTTCCCGACGGTGGCACTCCCCACAGTTCTGGCCACCTGGCCAAGACAGGTTGGCCAGGTGGCCAACTTCGTGTCAGGATGGTCTTCGCCGGGTGCGGATCTCCCCGGCATCGCTGCGTGCAGACCGCCCGCAGTCCGACCGCCCTGGAGAGGCACTCGTGTCCCCCGCACGCCGCTGGACGGCCCTGCTCGTCCTCGTCCTTCCCGTTCTGCTGATCTCGATCGACATGTCCGTGCTCGGCATCGCCGTGCCCGCGCTGTCCGCCGACCTGCAACCGACGTCGAACCAACTGCTCTGGATCATCGACCTCTACTCGTTCCTGCTCGCGGGCCTGCTGATCTTCACGGGCTCGCTCGGAGACCGGATCGGTCGCAAACGGATCCTCATGATCGGCGCACCCCTGTTCGGCGTCGCCTCCCTCCTCGCCGCGTTCTCCACCAGTCCGGAGATGCTGATCGTCGGCCGTGCGCTGCTCGGCATCGGCGGTGCGACCCTCATGCCCTCCACCCTCGGCCTGATCCGCGCGATCTTCCCGGACCGCACCGAGCGACGCACCGCCATCGCCGTATGGGCCACCGCGTTCTCCGGCGGCGCCGCACTGGGCCCCGTGGTCGGCGGGCTGCTGCTGGAGAATTTCTGGTGGGGTTCGGTCTTCCTCCTGAACGTCCCGGTCATCGCACTGTTCCTCCTGACCGCCCCGTTCCTGCTCCCCGAGGCGAAGGACCCCAACCCGGGCCCGTTCGACCCGACCTCCGTCATCCTCTCGATCGCGGGCATGATCTCGCTGGTCTACGCCCTCAAGACCGGCGTGAAGGGAATCGACGGGGCGGTGCTCGTCGCCTTCGTTCTGGGTGCTGCCGCGCTGGTCTGGTTCGTGTCCCGTCAGCGCCGCCGCGAGAACCCCATGATCGACGTGACCCTGTTCGGGAACTTCGCGTTCTCCTCGGCGGTGTCGATCAACGTGATCTCGGTGTTCGCTTTCATGGGGCTGATGTTCTTCCTCCCGCAATACCTCATGCTCGTGCGCGGCATGGGCTCGGCCGAGGCCGGTCTGTGGATGCTGCCGCTCGCGGTGGCCGCCGTCGTCGGCACCCTGCTGGCCCCGGTTCTGGCGCGGACGGTCTCGGTGCGCACCGTGATCATGACGGGTCTGTCGCTCGTGATCGTCGGGTTCGTCATCGGCACCCGGTTGGACACCGCCGAGACGATGCTCCTCTTCACGCTCCTGTCGGCCCTGTTCGGCATCGGCGTGGGTCTGGCCGAGACCCTCACGAACGACGTCATCCTCACTGCCGCCCCGAGTGACCGCGCCGGCGCCGCCGCGGCGATCTCCGAGACCGGCTACGAGTTCGGCGGAGCGATGGGCACCGCCGTACTCGGCACCGCGGGGATGGCCGTGTACTCGAGCCGCGTGGTCGAGACCGCTACCCTGCCCGGCATGGATGCCGACTCGGCGAACGCCGCCTCCCAGACCCTGGCCGGCGCCCACGAGGTCGCGGAGACGTTGCCCGGCGGCGGCGCTCGTCTGCTGGAGGTCGCCGATTCCGCCTTCCTGGCGGGCATGGACCTCGTGGCCGCGATCGGTATCGGGACGGCGGCGATCACCTTGGTGCTGGCCTGGCGCGGCCTGCGCTCGGAGTCGCGAGCGGCCGGAGCGGCCGGAGTGGCGCCGGTAGAGGATTACGACGCCGAGGCCGCCCACGCGACGGGAGGGCCGGAGGCGAACCTGCCGTACATGCCACCCGCCGCACGCGCGGACGCCGCCGATTCCGAGGTGACTCGTGGCTGACGCTCGCCGAGCACAGGTGCCGATCGAACAGCGCCGCCGGGAACTCACCGAGACCGCGGTGACGGTGATGGCTCGGGACGGGGCGTGGGCGCTCACCACGCGGGCCCTGGCCAAGGAGGCCGGGGTGCCCCACGGGTCCGTCCACTACGCGTTCTCATCGAAGGACGAGCTGATGCGTTCGGTGCTGCGTCTGGACCTGACGCACCTGTCGGACCTGGTCCAGACGCAGCAGGACCGGCCGGTACACGGACCCGACGACGTGACCGCCGCCGTGGCCGAACTCTTCGCGGCCTACGCGGATTCCGTCCTCGCCGATCCGATGACCGAGATCGCCTACTTCGAGTTGTCTCTGATGGCGGCCCGCGACGAGCAGCTGCGGGCTCTGGCCGCGCAGTCCCACCAGGAGTACCGACGGATCATCGTGACCCTGCTCAGCAGCCTGGCCGAGCGTGCGGGCCTGCGGTGGGACGCCGACGTGGTGCTGGTGGCCGAGCAGGCGATGACGCTGATGTTCGGGGCGGCGCTGGGTTGGTTCGAACTGCGCGACGACGCCCTGTTCCGGGCTGTGCTCGACGATGCCGCCGGGATGGTCGGTCGCCGACTCGTCTGAGTCGCCTGGTCCGCTCAGCTCAGCGCACCGTCTCCAGCCGGCTTGAGCTCGTCACGGAACGCATGCTCCGTCGTCAGTTTCCCCGGAGCGGATTGCCTCCGGGGTAGTGAGCGCTTGAGGCCGGTTCGGACATCTCTTTCGGGGTGTCCACCTTCACCTGGGTCTCAATAGAATCAGGACCGCCCTCGGACTCGGCCGACCCCCCTGTGTCGAGCCTGCGATCCGCGGCGCTCTGAAGCGCGCGACCCAGTGCACCGAGACGAGAGAAACTGCTATCGACCGCCCGGTCTCCGGCCGCATCGATTCTCTGCGCGGTCGCCTGAATCCGCTTGCCCAGCTCCCCGGCGGCGTCCCCCAGCGTCGGCCGCTCGGCGTCGTGCCATCCCACGGCCTGCAGCTGACGAGCCCGCGAGAATTCGTCGAGGGCGTTCTTCAGGACCTCTGCTGACTCCTCGAGCTTGTTCGTGGAGATCACCCGGTGGATCTCGAGCGGCCGGACGACTGACGCCGCGCTCAGGGTGGCGTTCACGGAGGTGTAGAGCTCTTCGTCGAGCCGGGCGGAGTCTGCCAAGATCTGCCGCGCGGAGAGGACCGTGGACTCCAGGAACTCCGGCTCCGTCCGCTGGACGTGCGCCACGCGCAACTGCTGGAACTTGAACATCGCGTCTTCAACCACTACGAGGAGGTTCAACGTCTCGTCGATACGATGCGAGTTCACCAGGGCGCTGACCGCGTCGGCGCGCTGATTGATCGGCGCGGAGACAACGACTTCGGCTAACGCGTTGGACACGTGCTTACGTAGCTGGTTCATCGTCACCGACAACTGGGAACCGACCGCAGCGACAGCATTCCAATCGGAGGTCGTCACGACTCCCGATTCGTCGAGTAGGTGGCAGTAGTGCGTGAGCATCTCGTGCAGCCCCAACACGTTGCCGACCTGGTCGGCTCGCGCGAGCTTGAGAAGAGCATCAACTTTGCCCTCCACGCGCTTGACGGCGCTCACGACCTCCGCGATGGCCATGCGGAGGGCGAACTGCACGGCGAGCATCTGCACGTTCACCAACTGGGCGGGATTCACCGGCTTGCCGGTGAATCGGACGTGGTGCGCGATCTTCGAGCCCGATCTCGTCATACCGAGGTACGTATGAGCACCGTTCTTGGCCGGGATGAGCCCTTCACGGGCGAGGTGCGGCAGGCTCTCTTTGGCGACCTGCATGTAGACGCCGCCCTGCGCGGCCCGCCGGACTCCGTCGGCGACGGCGAGTGCGGCCGCCGCGTCTGCAGCCCGTCGTCCGCTGAGCATCGAGGTCGACACCTGGGCGCCGGCGCCCCTCAGCTGCTCCACGTAGGCCAGGGCCGCTTCCGTGGGGCCCGCTATGACGACCTCACCGTCTTCGATGTAGAGATCGAGTCCTACATCACCGTCGACACTTCGTCGGCCAGCGTCATCAGTCACCGTGTTGCTCCCCGTCCGTCGGTACCCGCGAGATGCTACGGGAGCGGTACGACGAGATATCACTACTTGCCCGCATGGGGAGACGTTGCATGCGGACCCCGCCGAGCCGTCCCCGACATCACCGGCGGCCCTACGCCCTCCGCGCCCCGGCCCACCCCGGCCCGCGCACCAGGTACCCCGCGCGGTCGCGCCAGGTCTGCGCGCGGAAGATGTCGCGCCCGATCGCGACCCATTCATGCGTGGCGATCCGTAGCGGGTTGAACGTGTCGATGTTGGTGGTCAGCCCGTAGACCACGTCCTCGCGCTCGGGTTCGTAGGTACCGAACAGACGGTCCCAGATGATGAGGATGCTGCCGTGGTTGCGGTCGAGGTACCGCCGGTTGCTGCCGTGGTGCACGCGGTGGTGCGAGGGCGAGTTGAGCACTTTCTCCAGCGGCCCGATCGACCGCACCGCCTCGGTGTGGACCCAGAACTGGTAGATGAGGTTGATCGCGCGGGCGTCCATGACGATCGCCGGCCGCACCCCGAGCAGCGAGAGCAACCCGTACGGCACGTAGATCGTCAGCGCCTCGGCGACGGGCTGGCGCAGCGCCGTCGACAGGTTGTAGCGCTCGCTCGAGTGATGCACGACGTGCATGGCCCAGAGCCAGCGCGATTCGTGGGCGAGGCGGTGGTTGCAGTAGTAGATGAGGTCCCAACCGAGGATCCCTACCGCGTACGCCAGCGGCCCGGACCCCAGGTCGAGCGGGGACGTCCGGAAGAGCCGCGAGCTCGCGGTCTGCGCGCTCCACAGCGTGGAGACCATCACCACGGTGGAGGCCACCGCGGTGACCGCCGAGCCGCCAGTGATCCGACGGAGGGCGGGAGGAACCGCCGCGCCGGTGTCACCGTCTGCGTCGGGACCGGGGCCGGATGACGACGACGACAACGACCCCGCCTCACCCAGACCCGACCCACGATGGCGGCGCAGGACGTCTCCGGCGGTGGCCACGGCCGCCGCCCCGAGGGACAGGCCCATCACGGCTTTCGCGAATCGGCCTGTCCGCGGGGTGAGCGGCGAGAGCACCGTGGCGGAGATGTAGGGGGCGAGCAGACTTCCCACGCCCATCGAGAGGCTCGCCATGGTGTCGGCGAACTCGTAGTCCCCCGCCCGCTCCCCGATGGCCGGGTTGCGCTTCTGCCACGCGTATTCGGCCGCCATCGCCCCGACGAACGCCGGGATGGCCAGGACCGTCAGATCGACCTTCATGCCCTGAGGGTAGAGCTCACGGCGTGGCCAGGCCGAAATCTCGGGCGAGGAGTTCGCGTGAGCGCCGGCGGTCGGCGGGGTCGGCGATAAGGTCCTGGATCATGACCTCGTCGGCCCCGCTCTCGGCGATCATCTGCTCCAGGGTTGCGCGGACGTCGGCCGGGCCGCCCGCCACGAACCGGGGCCAGCGGCCGTCGGTGATGGTGACCGGTTCGTCCGTCTCCGCCGGGGACATCTCGGCGGCGGCCTCGTCCGGGGTGGGCACCATGACCGACCCTGCCTTGCGGCCGGCCCTGCCCAGGCGTGCGTAGAAGCCCTTGGGCGAACCCGCCAGGTGCAGTCCGTCGGCGGTCGTCTCGCCCACCGCCACGTTGACGGCGAGAATCGCCCTCGGCGACTCGAGCCCGAAGCCCTGCGGCGTGAAGGTCTCGCGGTAGTGGCGCAGCGCCGGCGCGGCGCCGGCGGGGTTGATGAAACCGGCGAAGGTGTAGCCGATCCCGAGCCCCGCCGCGAGGTTCGAGCCGTTGGGGCTGGAGCCCAGCAGCCAGGTCTGCGGGATGTCGGGGACGGTTGTCATGAGCGGGTGCTCGGCGAACGGGTGGTCCGCGGGGAAGCTCTCGTAGAGCCAGGCCAGGGTTTCCAGGATCTGCTGCTGGTGATCGGCCTGTGCCGGGTGCTGGCGGTTCTGCTGGAGCGCGGCGTCCAGCACCGGACCCGCGGTGGCTCGACCCATGCCGAGGTCGATGCGGCCGGGCGCCATCGCCTCCAGCTGCTTGAACATCTCGGCGACCTTGAACGGGCTGTAGTGGTTCATCAGCACCGCCCCGGATCCCAGCCGGATCCGGGAGGTGACGGCAGACGCCGCGGCGATGAGCAGCTCCGGATGGTGCGAGGCACCCGAGCGACTCAGGTGGTGTTCGGCAAACCAGATCCGGTGGTATCCCGCCGATTCGGCCTGCCGTGCGGCTTCCAGACTGTCGGCGAGCGCGTCCTTCTCGGTGGCGCCGGGCGCGACCGTGCCCAGGTCGACGATGGACAGCTTCACGTCGTGAACTCCTCGCGGTCGGTACTGTGGCGGCGATCGTACGTCCGAGGGAAGGCCGTCGTCGGTGGTCGGCACGCTCGACGGCCGTGCCCGGCTCACCGAGTGAGCTGCCCCTCCACCACATCGTCGCCGGCCGCGGGGCGGCGCACGGCGGTGACGGTGGTCGCGTCCTGGCGGGTCACGTACCAGGTTCCGCCCTGGTCGCAGGGCCCCGAGGTGATCGTCTCCTGGTAGACGCGGGCGCCGTCGACGTCCCCGGTCGGGCGGAGCGTGCCGGTGCACCCGAGCGTCGAATAGTCGACGTACGACCCCGCCGAGGTGAAGGTCATGATCACCGAGTAGTCCGTGTCGGGTCGCTGGGACCCGCGCTCGGTCACGACCCCGGCGTAGGTACCACCGTCCGGGGCTGCCTCGGACGCCGACCAGGGGCGGGGCGCCTCCGAGGTGACGGGGCGACCGGCCTGCTCGGGGCTCGACTCCCCCGGCGCCGGCGCGGTCATCTCTTCCGCCTCCGACGGCTGGGGCGGCGGGTCCGCCGCCTCTCCCCCTGCCCGGTCCGAGGCGGACGCGGTGGGCTCTACGGACGCGGTGGGCTCGGCGGATTTGGCGGGATCGTCGTGACCACCGAGGGCGGCGACACCTCCCAGGACGAGGAGCGCTACAACGACCGCGCCGGCGAGGGCACCCAGGAGGCCGAAGCCGATGCGCCTTCGCGACACCGGGGGCGGCGTGGGGCCGCCGGTCGACGCCTCCCGGGTCGAATCCACGCCTCCGTCGTCATCCCGGCCGCCCTGCTGCGTCATGGCACTCGCCTCCGTCGGTCGCCGATCCCCCGGAACTGAACGTCGGACCCCAGTCTGGCCGACCCGTGCCCCTCGGAGAGGCATACACGCGGGCGGCAGGTCGAGAAGGGGGCGCGATGGACGCCGCAGAGCAGGGGGGTCGCGCCTACGCCTCCGCCGCCACCTCGTCGGACGCCCGCGCCGCCGGCCCCTCGGTCTGCGCGCTGTTGCGGACGAACCACACGCCGAGGACGGTGATGAGCGAGATGCACGCGCCCAGCAGCAACGCGTTGTGGACGCCGGTCATCTGCGCGGCGACGTCGCCCAGGCCGGACTCGGCGCCGGAGACGATGCCCAGCGTCATGACGGTGATGAACAGCGCCGTGCCCGCGGCGGCGGCGACCTGCTGCAGGGTGTTGAGCAACGCCGAGCCGTGCGAGTACAGGTGCGGCGGCAGGGAGCCGAGCGCGGAGGTCATGAGCGGCGAGAAGAGGAACGCCAGGCCCACGCTGAGCACGATGTGCCAGAGGACGACCGTGACCAGGGAGCTGTCCGCGGAGAAGAACGTGTACATCCCCCACAGGCCGGCGGACGCGAGGATGGAGCCGGGGATGATGAGCGGCCGGGGGCCGATCCGGTCGAACGCGCGGCCGACGAACCAGCCGAGCACCCCCATGATCAGGCCGCCGGGCAGCAGCGCCAGCCCGGAGTTCAGGGTGCTGGTGCCCACGACCTGCTGCATGTAGAGCGGCAGCAGGATGAGGGTGCCGAACAGCGACATCATCGAGATGAGCATGAGGGCCAGGCTCACGGTGAAGGTCGGGAACGCGAACGCGCGCACGTCGAGCAGCGCGTAGTCCTTGAGGGCGAGCTGGCGCCAGACGAACACGGCCAGGGCGACCACGCCGATCGCCACGGGGATCCACGGCGAGATGAGGGCGTTGTCGCTGGCAGCCTCGCCGATGGAGCTGAGACCGAAGATGAGGCCGGCGAACCCGATCGCCGAGAGGACGCCGGAGAGGATGTCGAGCGGGATGCGCCGGGGCTCGGTGACGTTGCGGATCAGCACCGCTCCGGCCACGAGTGCCAGCACACCGATCGGCAGCACCGACCAGAACATCCAGCGCCAGCTGAGCACGTCCAGCACCAGGCCGCCCACCGTGGGGCCGACGGCCGGGGCGACGGCGATCACGATGGAGATGACGCCCATGGTGCGGCCGCGACGGTCGGCGGGCACCACATTGAGCACGGTGGTCATGAGCAGCGGGATCATGATGGCGGTGCCGACGGCCTGGACGACCCGGCCGGCGACGAGCATGGGGAACACCATGGCCAGCGACGCCAGCAGGGTGCCGGCGGTGAACGTGCTCATCGCGATGACGAACACGGACCGCAGCGGCAGGCGCACGAGCAGCCACCCGGTGAACGGGATGACCACGGCCATCGTGAGCATGAACGCGGTGGTGAGCCACTGCGCGGTGGCGGCGGTGACCGCGAACTCGCCCATGAGCTCGGGCAGTGCCACGGACATGATGGTCTCGTTGAGGATCACCACGAACGCGGCGCCGACGAGCAGGGCGATGAGCCGCACGGTGGCGGCGGGCATCGGCGGGGAGGCCTGCGGGGCCCGGGCCGCCTGTGTGGAATGGGGGGTGGCGGAGACTTCAGACGTCACGGTCGTCCTCTGGGATTGCGGTGTGAGCAGAGAGCAGAATCCGGCGCCGGCGGGGCCGCGCACGGGAACCCTATGAAGCTACCGGAACCACGCGCCCGACGCCCGTCAAGTGACCGGCGTTACCTCGGGGATGAGTCGCGGGACGAGCCGGACGAGGACGACCATGGCGACGAGCTCGACGAGGGTCTGGGTGACGACGACGAGGGCTGCCAGATCGAACATCGCAGGCAGTGCCAGGAC
This sequence comes from Dietzia sp. IBK-p2-15D, assembly GCF_057773105.1. NCBI lineage: Bacteria > Bacillati > Actinomycetota > Actinomycetes > Mycobacteriales > Dietziaceae > Dietzia > Dietzia sp. IBK-p2-15D. Next base: position 195,017 of record NZ_JBYMTK010000005.1, on the reverse strand, counting down.
CAGCGGGAGGACGACCAGGGAATTTCGGGTCGCGCCACTGAACGCGATCGCCCGCCTGCCCGGCACATCGAGTCCCGCCAGCCGCCCGGCCGCGATGCCCACCGGCACCATGACCATGACGAACGCCACGTACACCGGGACCACCTGCACCAGCGCGCCGAGCCGCTCGCCGACCGCGCTGATCTGGGAGGCGACCACGAGCGCGAGCGTAGCGACCATGAGCGGGACCATCGCCGCGGCCGCGCCCTGCTCCGCCGCCCGCGCGACCCGGGCACTGCGGCCGGCGACGAACTGCGTCAGCGCCGCAGCCGCGAGAGGCAGCGCGATGAGCAGCACGAACGCCTCGACGAATGGCTCAAGCTCCACCGCCGCAACGAATTCGGATCCGACGAACAGCCACAGGTACAGCGGCAGTAGCGCCATCTGGGCGAGCATGAGCAGCGGGGTCGTGGCCAGGAGCCGGTGCACGTCGGCCCCGGCGAGGCCGGCAAACACGAGGACGTAGTCGATACACGGGGTCAGCAGCACGAACAGCACGCCCACCAGGAGCACCCGGTCGTGGGCGACGATCCGCGTCAGCAGCCAGACTGTCGGCGGCACCAGCAGAAAGTTGACCGCGAGGATCGTGCCGAGGAAACGCCAGTCACGGAACGCCCCGCCGATGCGCGCGAACGGGATGCCGAGGAACGTCGCGTACAGCAGCAGCGCGAGCACGGGCTGGATCGCGAGCCCCGCCGGGCGGGCCACCGCGGGCGCGAGCCACCCGACGACCCCGCCCAGGACGAGCCCCGCCAGGTAGAGCGACACCTGGTGCCGCTCCATCCACTCCACGCTCGCGCGCATGCTCCCCCTCACGCCCATCTCTCAGGCTTGTGCGTCCTCTTTGCACGCCTTGTCGGCAGTGGTGCGCGCGGATTGGACCATTCCCGCAGCGCATCCAGTCGGCACCCCGGCGTCGGGCCGCCTCACGCCGCTCTCGGCGCACAAGTCGAATCAGCAGCCGCGCCGCGGCAGCCCTCAGAGCTCCGGTAGCCGGTCGGCGCCCCAACTGCCGTGGATCAGCCCGGTCACCCGGGCGATCTCCTCCGCGGAGACGGTCTCGGTCTCGCCGGGCTCGAGGGTGTCGAAGTGGAAGATGTACAGCCGGGAGGCGAATTCCTCGAACGGCAGCGACGACTCACCGAAGCGCTCGCCGTTGCCGGCCGTGCTCACCACCACGCCGTTGCCCCAGTCCTGCCCGCTGTCGTTGTTGGGGTTGAAGAAGTAGACGCGCATGGTCTCGTCCGGGTCCAGCGCGACCCGCAGGATGGTGATGGCGTGCCACCCGACGAACCGCGCTGAGGAATCGGTGACAGCGACGCCGGCGGGCTGCGGGTGGATGAGCGGCTGGTTGCCGTTGTGGAACGGGTGGTAGCTGCCGTAGAAGTGCCGCAGGAAGTCCTCGAGCCCGGTCAGCCTGCCGGACTCGACGTCCACATTGATGCTGAAGCCCCGGGCGGACCACCAGCCGTGGAACTCGGGGTTGACCCACCGGTGGGGGTCGCCCGGGCGGTCCGAGCACAGGCGGCCCATCTCGGCGTAGATCCGGTCCAGGTGCGGGACCACCAGGAGCGAGACCGGGTCGAGGTCCACCGGCAGCGTGGTGGCCAGGCCCGCGTCGAGTTCGCGGGAGGAGATCGGCCGGCCCTCGAAGTGCATGACCACCTCGTTGTCGCGGGCCGCCCACGCGATGATCTGCAGCAGGTAGTCGGGGTCGTTGTACGCCCACATCGACAGCGCGCGGGCGGACTGGCAGGTGGGGTTGTCGCCCTGCCCCACGCCTAGCGGCTGCCCGAGCATCGACAGCGTCCCTGCCAGCAGCCAGACGCGCCCCTCGTGGGCGGGGCCGCACGAGAGGGCGAGTCGCTCGGCCGCGTAGCCGGACAGCGGCAGCGCCAGTAGCCGCCACAGCGCGGGGGCGGCGGGCGGCTGGAAGAGGATCCCCCGCTCGAGCAGCAGCGCCAGCCCGTAGACGGACTGCGCGGTCTCGGGGTGCACGGCCGCGTCGATCAGGGCGTCGACCAGACCGTGGAAGCACAGCAGACTCTCCCGGCCGGTGCTCGACAGCCCGAGCGCCTCGCTGAGCAGGAAACTGCCCTTCTCCCGCAGGAACCGCACGAGCACCGGGTGGTACGGCGACACCAGGCCGGTGTCGTGCATCGACCGCGCGAATCCGGCCGCCTCGTACTGGAGGGTCCCCTCGTCCATGGACTCCAGTCGGGAGAGGTAGACGTCCACCCCGGGGTCCTCGCGGCTCGCCTCGGTGGTGCCGTAGATGCTGCTGATGAGCCGGTCGATGCCCACGCCGCCGCCGCTGGTGCCCAGCTGCGGGTCCTGGCGGGCGATCGAGATCTGGGTGATGGTCTGCTTGATCTGGTCCACCTGGATGGGGCGTTGGCGAAGGATGCGCCAGATCTCCTCGACCAGTTGGTCGAGCACGCCGTCGAGGCCGATCTCCGAGGCGATGTGCGCCAACGCCGCACGGGTGACGGTCGCCATCCGGCCCTGCTGTGTGCGCTCGGCCTCGGTGGCCACGGTGAACAGCAGTGAGGCGTTGTTGGCGAGCACCTCGGCGAGGTGTTGGCGCGCCTGTTCGGCCGTCACCTCGGGGTGCTCGTACTGTCCCTGCGCCACGGCCGTCAGCCGCAGGTCGCTGACGATCTCGGTGACGACCTTGTCGGAGTCGGAGCTGCGGAGGGTGCCGACGCTCAGGGCCGGGATGAGGGCCGCCGGCGAGTCCCAGTCGGTGCCCTCGAAGATCCCGGCGGCCTCGAGCTCCCGGGCCATCGCCTGCACGGCCCCGGCTCCCCCGTCCTGGAGCAGCACCAACCGGGCCCCGTCCAGCACGCGCCGCAGACGCGACGACTTGGTCACGTCACCGGCCTCGGCGAGCGCTCTGGTGGCGTCGGCCAGGGAGGCGACCCGTTTGTCCAGGACCCGCGTCGCGCCGGGCTCGTCGTTTCCCACTTCGATCCACTCTCCGTCTCTCGCCGCTGAGTCGTGCCGCGTCGTGCCAGGTCGCCCCAGGCCGTCCCAGGCCGTGCCTGGTCATCCCACGTCGTTCCACGTCCACCCGCCGGTACCGTACCCGCGGGCCGGTACCGGCAGAGGGTCACACGTAGAAGTCGAGGTCCTCCTGGGCGCGCAGGACCGATCGCATCTCGTAGGCGTCGTCGCCGAAGAAGTAGACCAGGCCCCAGTGGGTGCCGAAGGCGGTGCGCTTGGTGACGGTCTCCTCGACCGGTGCGGTGAGCTCGTGGGACTCGAAGTACTCGTGGTCCTCGGTCGCCTCCGGGATCTCGAGCGTGGACACGACCCGGCGACGCGGGTAGACGCCGAAGCAGCCGGCGTGGCCCTTGGCGTCGACCACCTCGCGCGGGAAGAACGCGGCGATCTCCTCCTCGGTGGTCTTGGGGTCGAACGCCAGCACCAGGCCCTGGTAGGCGTTAAACCCGTAGGTGCGCTCGAGCAGCTCGAAGACCTTGAACCCCGGCGGCCGGTAGGCCACCTCGCCGAAGTACATCTCGCCGTCGCTGGTGACGAAGTACTCGGGGTGGACGAACCCGAACTTGATGTCGAAGGTCTTGATGAGCTTCTCGATCTGGCGGGTGATCTCGGGCCGGTACTTCTCCAGCTCCGGTGAGGCCGGCACGAACACCGAGTAGCCGAGCGTGACGTACTCGGAGATGTTGAGGAAGACGATCTTCCCGTTGTGCACCCAGGCTTCCACGGCGAACTCCCAGCCGTCGAGGTGGGACTCCATGAGGACGGGGAACTCCTCCTCGGGGATCGTGTCGACCTCGTCGGGCGTGCGGATGACGCGGTGGCCCAGGCAGCCGGCCTTGTCGAACGCCTTGAGGTGGATGGGGTCGTTGGGGTCGCCGTCGAGCTTGAGCAGGGTCTGGTTGACGCGCTTGAGGAACCGGATCACGTCGTCCCGCTCGTGCGCCTCCTCGAAGATGCCCACGCGGATCCCGCCGAGCTGCGCGCGCCGCTTCATCAGCGCCTTGTCCCGCAGCAGCAGCGACTGCCCGTACAGGGTGGGGTTGTCGAGCAGCATCGAGTTGATGGCGCCCGCCCACTCGACGGTCTCCTCGAACAGCGGGATCGCCACGTCGACGCCCATGTCCCGCAGCGTCTCGGCGATCTCCATGGACCGGTCGTTGAGCCGCTCGAAGTCCCACGGGACGTACGGGATCTGGTGCTGGCTGCAGTATTCCTCGGCCCAGGGCGGTGCCACCACGACGTAGCGGCGGTCGAACTTGTCGAGCGCGTCGATGGCGTTGGGCACCCAGCCCAGCAGTGCGACGTAGCCCTTGTCGGGATCGCGCAGGTGCTCGTTGGGGTCGTGGGTCGGGTTCGGACGAAGGTCCGTGGCTCCGGAGGTCGATTCTGCGGTAGGCGTCTGCAAGTGCGGTGCCTCCTCGAGTTGGCGCGGGTTCGATCTGCGTGGGCCGATCAATCCAGGGCGGTGGGCCACAAACGTACCCAAGACCCGTCTCAGTGCAACTGGTTACGGGATCGGCGAACGCCCGGGCGCGCGGCGGGAGGCCCCCTAGGCTCGTCGGACAACGCCGTCCGGGTCGCCCCGGTGCGGATCCGGGTGAGAGGAGTCCAGGGTGCCTTCCAAGGAGTACATCGAGGCGGTCGGCGAGGTGATCGACGCGCTCGGTGTGGCGGCGATCGTCATCGGCATCGTGGCGGCCACGGTCATCGCGGGGTGGCGCCTGTTCAGCCGGCAGCCGGACACCTATCGGCACTTCCGCCGGTTCCTCGGTCGGTCGATCCTGTTGGGGCTGGAGATCCTGGTGGCGGCGGACATCATCAAGACGGTCGCGGTGACTCCGACGCTGGAGAGCGTGGCGGTGCTGGCGGCGATCGTCGTGATCAGGACCTTCCTCAGTTGGTCGTTGGAGCTGGAGATCTCGGGCCGGTGGCCGTGGCAGAAGTCGAAGACCCCGGAGGCCAAGCCGCGGGACGCCGCCACCTCACCGGTGCCGTCCGACTAGGGTCACCGACGCCGGACGGTGATCCGCCCGCCGCGACGGGGTGCGAACGCGACCCCCCGCGAATGCCATTTCTCGTCAGGCTCGGTCGTGGGGACGATCTCGTACATGCTCAGCACGGTGCGCAACACGACATCCATCTCCATGGCCGCGAACGCCGCCCCGATGCACCGCCGGGTCCCGCCGCCGAACGGCAGCCACGCCGGCGGTGGCGTGGTGCCGAGGAAGCGGGTCGGGTCGAAGCGTTCGGGTTCGGCGAAGTGCGTGCTGTCGTCGTGCAGTAGCGAGATCGCGACCAGCACGTTGTACCCGCGTGGGATCCGCCACGGGCCCAGGTCGAGGTGCGGGACCTGCACGTTGCGTCCGGCGAGATCGATCACCGGCCGGCTGCGCTGGACCTCGAGGATCGTGGCGCTGCGGTAGTCGGTTCCCCCCGCATCGACCTCGGCGACCAGCTCGCGTAGCACCGCGGGGGTGCGGCTGAGCCGCTCCAGCGCCCAGGCGAGTGTCGTCGCCGTGGTCTCGTGCCCGGCCACGAGGAGTGCGGTGAGCTCGTCGCGGATCTCGTCATCCGTCATGGACGATCCGTCGTCGTAGGTGCTCTGCAGCATCATCGCGAGGATGTCGTCGCGCTCGTCGAGCCGGTCGTCGCGGCGACCCCGGGTGATGAGGGCGCCGATCGCCTCGTCGTACTCCTTCTTGTAGCGGGCGAACCGGGCGCGCGGGCCCACCGTGCCGAGCCGTGCCGGCAGCTCCGGGGTGATCACCACCGCCGAGCCTGCCTCGACCATGGGCGGGATGACGCGGCGCAGGGTGTCGAGCTCGTCGTCCCGGGCGCCGAACACGGTCCGGAGGATGACGTCCAACGTGATGCGGGTCATCGAGGGCATGGAGGCGAACGGACGGCCGGCGACCCACGAGTCGAGCTCGCGACGGGTCTCCTCCTCGACGATCGCCTCGTAGGCCTTGATGCGTCTGCCGTGCAGTGGCGGCGTGAGCAGTTTCCGGCGCCGGCGGTGGTCGGTGCCCTCGAGCGCGAACATCGAGTTCTCCCCCAGGACCCGGCCCAGGTTGGGGTCGACGTTGGTCAGCGACTCCTGCGGGGCGGTGAACAGTTCTTTGGCCAGCGCGGGGTCGGAGATCACCACCGCGCGACCGTAGATGGGGAGGTGCACGGTGAACGCGGTGCCGTACCGCCGGTGCAGAAGTCGGAGAGTCTCCCGCCGGGCGATCCCGAAGCCCACGCCCTGGACCGGCCTGGGCAGCCGGGGCCCGGGTGGGAGCTGGGGTGCGCGCTCGTCCTCGGTGGGATGTCCGTCGCCAGCGGCGGGAGCCGACCTGTCCGTCATGCTGTCCATGGCATCCTCGGCCTCGGGTGGGGTGCGGGCGCCGCCAGCCTACGTTCCGGGATCGCCGTGGTGGCGGGGTAAGTGCGACGACGACGAGGTGCACTACTGCCGCCGGAGACCCGCCGTCTCCCCGCTCGGCCGAACCGGCCATCCGGGCTCCCCGGGGTAACGAACCCCTGTCATGCACTCCGCCTCGCAGTCCCCTCGGCCCGCCGACTTCCCACTGGCGGCGAACAGCTCTGACGTTGAAGGGCTGTGGGCGGGCTCTTCACACGACGACCCCGAGCTCGCCGCCCCCGGGCACGGCGCACCCGAACAGACTGATCCCGAGCGCGGTGACTTCCTCGCCGCCATGCGCGCGTCGTGGGACGGCTGGGTGCCCGTCGCCACCACGGGCTCGGGCGCGGTGGTGCTCATCGCCCCGTTGCTCGTGGTGCACGCGCTGGTCTGGGCGTTCGGTGGGCGCCGCCCCCGTTAGGTGATTCGCCTTCAGGTGTCCCGCCTCTAGGTGTCCCGCCTCGCCCCCACCCGCCACAGGATGGTCCGCTCGCGCGACCGGGCAGCGTGGAGGGGATCGGCACCATCGGCGGCGCGTGGGTGGCGAGGCGTCGTCTCGTGCGTACCCAGAACCATCAGCCCGGCGTCGGCGATGCGGGTCAGGAGCTCGTCGCGAGTGCGTAGGCCGAGATGCTCGGCGAGGTCGGACAGGATCAGCCACCCTTCGCCCTGCGGCGTGAGGTGCTGCGCGAGCCCGTCCAGGAAGCGGCCCAGCACGTCCGAGCCCGGGTCGTAGATCCCCTGCTCCAGTGCCGAGGTCGGATGACCGGGAATCCACGGCGGGTTGCACACCACCACGTCGGCCCGCCGGGAGTCGCCCACCTCGTCGTCGTCGTCATAAGGCCACAGGTCGGCCTCCACCACGTCCACCCGGTCCGCCAACCCCAGCCGACCCACGTTGTCGCGCGCGCACTTCACCGCGCGCGGGTTGATGTCGGACGCCACGACCTGCCGGGCCCCGCGCCGGGCCAGGACGGCCGCGAGCACGCCGGTTCCGGTGCCGATGTCCCACACGATCGGATCCTCGACGCCCTGCGGCCAGGGGGCGTCGGCGACCAGGTCGATGTACTCGTCACGGGTCGGCGCGAACACGCCGTAGGCGGGATGGATCCGAGCCCCCAACGCGGCCACCTCGATGCCGCCCAGGTGCCACTCGTAGGCACTGATGACGCCGATGAGCTCGGGTAGGGAGACCAGCGTCTCCCGACCGGTGGAGTCGTTGCCGTTGTGGGTCGGCGGCCCGTAGGCGTGGGTGCAGGCATCGCGCACGTCGGGCGCTCGGCGCAGTCTGACCGAGTAATCCTGCTCGAGTGGGATGAGGACCCTTCCCAGCGTCTCCGCCCGCTGCGCGCGTGCCTTCCGGTTGGCGAGGAAGACCTCGCCGGGGTCGGAGCTCTGTGGAGCCCGGGACGCCCGCTTCTGCAGACGCCGGTCGAGGGCGCGCATGAGCTGGCGGGCGTTGTGGAAGTCGCCTCGCCACAACAGACCGGTGCCCCGACGGATCATCCGAAGCGCCTTGTCCGCGGCGATGTCGTCGTGGATCACCACGATGTCCCGCGGCGGCGACGCGCCGTTCTCCGAGCGCCACCCGGCAGTGCGGTCCTCGCCCTTCTCGCGCCAACTGACGGTGGTCACAGGCGACCCGGGGGCGGCAGGAGAAGACACGTGAGTCCTTCGGACGGGCGCGCCCTCGACCGTAGGGAGGAATGACGCGCGAGAGCAAGCTACCCGCGAACCGGGCCGCACCCAGTGTCTCAGCTCCGCCGCCGACCGGTCACGGCCAGTCGATCTCATACGGCTCGGCCCGGGCCGAGTGCATCCGTCCCCCGCTGATGAAGTAGCCGTCGGTGTAGGTGGCCGTGTCGGACGGGATGCCGTGGGCGAGTGCGTAGAGCTGGGCCGCCAGATCATCGGCATCGAATGCGCCGGAGGTGTTGCGGTGCGGGGTGATGATCGCGGTCCTGTCGGCGAAGACCCCGGGCGCTCCCCTCAGGGTGATTCGGCGAGCGCGGTAGTCCCCGGCGCGAACGTAGGCGAGGGCCTGGCGGAGCACGGTGTCGTAGCGAGTGCCAGAGATGGGTGTGGCGATGTGCATGGCCGACAGCGTCACACCTCTCGACGGCTTCCTCGCCCGCGTCACGGTCCCCGGCACCGCAGCCTGTGGAGAGTCGCGTGCCCTGTGAGTGTGGTGCCGCTGCCTTGAGGGTTCCGGTCGCCTCTCCCCGGTTCTACGATGGGAGTCGAGGCATTGGAGCTCATCATGAGTGCATCGCAGGCCGACCTCTGGAGTGGTCCCGTGGGGCAGTCGTGGGTGCGCAATGCGCTCGCGTACGACACGATTCTCGAGCCGCTCGGTCGCGCGGCCCTCGACCGCCTGGACCTCGGCCCACCGCAGCGGGTGCTGGACATCGGGTGCGGGACCGGGACCACGACGTTGGAGATCGGACGCCGGGTGCGCCCGGACGGGTCGGCGGTCGGCGTGGACGTGTCCCGACCGATGGTCGAGTGCGCGCAGGCTCGCCTGGTGGACGAGGCCGATGCGGAGAACGTCGAGTTCCTCACCCTCGACGTGGAGAGCGAGCCGTTGCCCGGCCTGTTCGACGCCGCGTTCTCGCGGATGGGCGTGATGTTCTTCGACCGACCCGAGGTGGCGTTCTCCGCCGTCCGGGCGGCCCTCCGACCGGGCGGCCGGCTCGCGTTCGTCTGCTTTGCCGCGCCCGCCGCGAACCCGTTTATCACGGTCCCCACCGGCGCCGCGTTGGCCCGGCTCGGCGGTGCCCCTGTGCCTCCGCCGGGCGCGCCGGGACCGTTCTCGTTCGCTGACCCGGACCGCGTGCGCAGCGTGTTGGAGACCGCCGGCTTCCAGTCCGTCGAGGTGAACCCCGGCCCCGACGAGGTCACCCTCGGCCCCGCCGACCGCCTCGAACAACTCGCCCGGCAGGCGCTGGAACAGAACCCCCAGGCCATGATGGCGATGGCCGCCAACCCCGATGCCCGCGACTCCGCTGTCGCCGCGGCCGCGGCCGCGCTGGGTGAACATGTCACCGACGGCGAGGTCCGTCTGGGCGCCGGAACCTGGGTCGTAGAAGCCCGTGCCCCCGGGGCGTGACAGGGCAGAAGCACCAAGGGCCGCTATCGATAGACCTCGCGCCGATGGGCAATATCGACAACGAGGACGGTCACCCGTTGATCCTCGATCGAGCAGATGATCCGGTAGTCGCCCACGCGGTACCGCCAGAGGTGCTGGTCGCCGCGAAGTGCCTTCCCGAGATACCTGGGGTCTTCGCACCCGTGTATTCGCTCCTCGAGGAATGCCCGGATTCTCTGCTGCGCAGTCCTATCCTGTCGACCGAGTTTGGTGATGACCTTCTGGACGTGCGGCGTGACCTCGACCAGATACGCCACCTCAGGACCAGTCCACCTGGTCCAACGGGATCGCGGAATCGTCTGACTGCCTGAATTCCTCCAGACGGTGCCGGGCCAAGTACCAGTCCTCCATCTCGTCGAGTCCGCTGCGGATGAACTCGCTCGCGTAGAACGACTTGGACCTGCCGGTGATTCGAGCCAGATGGTCCAGACGGGCGATGGTTTCGTCGTCCAACTTGGTGTTCAGCTGTTTGGCCGCCATGACACCCCTTCCGCCGCTATACGAGTATAGACCCAGTGACCACCCTGAGACCGTGACCATCCGGCCGGTCGATGTCGAGAGCGTCATTGACGACAAGCGTGGGGGCGAGCCACTGCGAGGCGCAGCGTCGATCTGGCAGCCTCCAGGCAACTAGATTCCTGCCGGAAACCCCTCCCCTTCTCAAGTTATAGCTGGTAGGGGGCCTTGCGGCAAGACCCCGGTGGGGGCGCACACTGTCGCCATGTCCCCCGAGGCACCCGGCATCTTCGCCCTCCCCGATCACCTCGCCCACAAGGCTGACCCGGCGCACATCGCCGCCGACGAGCGCCACCTCGCCGCCATCTCCCACGCCCTCGACCAGAAGGTCGCCTCCCTGTCCGCCCGTCTGGACGCCCGCCGCCGCGACCCCGCAGGCCGCGGCGCGCAGACCATCGAGCGCGACGCCGACATCCGCCGCCTCGTCGCCGAGCTCGCCACGCTGCGCCGCTTCGGGCTGGACGTGTGCATCGGCCACTACGCCACCGCCGCCGCCTCCCGCGCCCCTCAATTCGACTCCAGCCCCACAGCACCCGCGACCGCGCCGGTGTACGTGGGCCGCATCGGCCTCACCGATGCGGCCGGCACTCCCCTCCTCGTGGATTGGCGCACCCCGGCCGCCGAGCCGTTCTTCGCCGCGACGCTCGCCGATCCGAGGGGCGTGACGTATCGCCGTCGGTACCGGTGGTCGGGCCGGCGCATCGTGGACTACTGGGATGAGGTCTTTGGCGACGACGACGAGGTCTTCGCTCACGTCAGCCCCGACGACCTCTCGGCGTTCGTCTCGAGCTTGTCCGAGGCGCGGACCGGCCGAATGCGGGATGTGCTCACCACGATCCAGGCCGATCAGGACGCCATCATCCGCGCGGACTCCCGGGGAGCCCTCATCGTGGACGGCGGACCCGGCACCGGCAAGACCGTCGTGGCCCTGCACCGGGCGGCCTACCTGCTCCACGAACAGTCGCGTACCGGGCTGCGGCGCGGCAACCTGCTCCTCGTCGGGCCGCACCGGCCGTATCTGGACTACGTGGCGGATGTACTCCCCTCCCTCGGTGAGCACAGCGTGCAGACGGCGACCGTGGCCGATCTCGGCGTCGCCGCGCTCGGCGGGACGATCGCGGCACCGCCCGGCGGACTGCCCGACGAACCCGATCCCGAGGTCGCCCGACTGAAGTCAGAGCTCCGCATGGTCGAGACGATCGAGGCCGCGGTGCGCTTCTACGAGCAGCCGCCCGAGCAGTCGATGGTGATGCAGACCGAGTGGCTGGACCTGCGCCTGACGCCGGCCGACTGGGCCGAGGCGTTCGGCTCGGTCGAGGACGGCACTCCCCACAACGAGGCTCACCCGCAGATCCGCGAGACGGTCGCCGAGATCCTCGTTGACCGGGCCCTCCATAACAGCGCCGGAGGCGTGCCCGAGGAGGTCCTCCGCGCTGAGCTCGCAGCGCACCCGGACCTGCACCGCGCCCTGTACCGGGTATGGCCGATGATCAGCGCCACCGATCTTGTCGGGGACCTGTGGACCGTCCCGGCGTACCTGCGCCTGTGCGCACCGTGGCTGACCACCGAGCAGCTCCGGCTCCTTCAGCGACCCGCGGCCGGCGCGTGGACGACCGTGGACCTGCCGCTTCTGGACGCGGCCCACCACCGGCTGGGCGACGCCGACAGGGCGCGCAGGACTCAGCGCCGCCGGGCCGATCGATCCGCAGAACTCGCGAGGCGCCAACGGGTGATCGACGACCTCATCGCCGCCGACGACGACCCCGAGGGCGTCTCCCCCATGCTCCGCCACGCCGATCTCCAGGAGGCACTGCTCGACCCTTCGACCGACGACGAGCCGACTGCTGGCGCGGCCCGCCTTTCGGGCGTGTTCGGGCACATCATCTTCGACGAGGCGCAGGAACTCACCGACTCAGAGTGGGCGATGATTCTGCGCCGCTGCCCCTCGGGCAGCCTCACCGTGGTCGGCGATCGCGCGCAGTCCCGTCGCGACTTCGACGAATCCTGGCCCGAGCGACTGGAACGCATCGGCCTCTCCCCCGCCCGCATCACTTCCGTGCACTTGAGCATCAATTACCGCACCCCCGCCGAGGTCATGGAGGCCGCCGCTCCGGTGATCCGGTCAGTGCGGCCCGACGCCAACGTGCCCGAGTCGGTGCGCCGCAGCGGGATCCCCGTCCAGTACGACCGCATCGACGAGCTCCAGCACGTGATCGACGGGTGGCTCGCCACCCACTCCGAGGGCACGGTCGGCATCATCTGCGCGACCGGCGCTACCGTCCCCGACTTCAACGAATCCGACCGCGTCCGCTCGCTGACCCCCGCGCAGGCCAAGGGCCTCGAGTTCGACTTGGTTGTTCTGGTCGACCCGGATTCGTTTGGGTCGGGCGTCACCGGTGCAGTTGACCGCTACGTGGCGATGACGCGAGCGACGCAGCAGTTGGTCGTTCTCAGCTCGTAGGTTCTCGCCGGGCGCGCAGCGTCACAACGCCGACGCCTGCCTCAGCGCTACGTCCGCGATAGGTCGCTTGAGCAACTGCTCGGGGAAGATGTCGATGTCCTCGCGGCCGAAGAGCGTACGAACTTCCTCCAACAAGCCGGAGGCTCGCATGAGGAGGTTGCCGTCGGCTGGGTCCATATCGACCACGATGTCCACGTCGCTCCCGTCATTCGCAGTACCACGGGCGACTGATCCGAACAGCATCGGATTCGTCGCAGCGTACTTGGCAAGGAGGGCTCGGAACTCGTCTCGACGCGCCTCGATGAGCTCACGCAAGGCGAGCGATTCGGGAGTCGGGGCGGTGCTCGTCATAGCCTCAGAGTATCGGCTGCATTAGCTGACGGAAGACCCATGCGCTCTACCGCCTGTGCCGCCGTCGCCGGTACAGCGCGGGGCCGGTGACCAGGGGCGCCCTGGAAGCACCGTTCAGGGCATCCCTGGTCAGAGGCGGTTTCCAGCTTTCCTCGGTAGCACGCGCGCCGCAGTCGTCTCTCTTTGCCCCGCGCTGACTGCCTCTGCCCATTGGTGGATCGGGGCCCTGGGCGCGGAAAGCACTCAGGCCCGGCTCCCTCTCGGGAACCGAGCCTGGTGCGTGGTAGCGGGGACAGGATTTGAACCTGCGACCTCTGGGTTATGAGCCCAGCGAGCTACCGAGCTGCTCCACCCCGCGTCGATTGCTTCACCGACAGTACGTGCGACCGTCCCAAGTTACAAATGGCGGGGCTCATGCACGAGTAGGTGGCTTGGTACTACCACGAACACAAGCGCTGCGGGATTGCCCTGTTCTCACCCACCCAAGTCGGTGACGGCACCAAGAAAAGCACTTGCAGCACCCGCGACCAGGCCATGCAGCGCTACTACGACAAACACCCAGAACGCTTTCAGACCCGGCCGCGGACACTGACTCCTGGCACGTTGTAGGAATTGACATGGCCAACGAAAAACACCCCCGGCAAATAGCCCCACTGACTCACGGCAGGTTGACACCGAGCGATTCTCGGAGAGTTCGTCCACAAACCTCGCGAACCTCGCCGATTCATCGGCCTTGGCTGCGAGGATCGAATGCATGAGCGGCAGGCACATCGAACTCTTCCTCGTCGACGGCACCCCGGGCGGCCTGACGACCGCCGAAATTCTGAACTGGACAGGGCAGGTCCTGAGTGCGCCTCGCGCGGAAATGAGCGCACTCGTTCGCCGAGCCGAGTTGTCAGGCACCTGCGTCTACTTCCTGCTCGGTCCCGATGAACAGGGCGGCACCCGCTGTTACATCGGTGAAACGGACGACTTCAAAGAACGACTCCGTTACCACGACGCAAACAAGGAGTTCTGGCGCAGGGCCGCGGTGGTCACCTCTAAGGACGCCAACCTGACGAAGGCCCACGGTCGCTATCTGGAGTCCCGCCTGATCTCGCTCGCGATCCAAGCCGGCCGTGTCGTGCTCGACAACGGAACGACGCCACCGCCGCAAGCGCTGCCAGAAGCCCATGCTTCCGACATGGACTACTTCATTGAGCAGCTCCAGATTGTCTTGCCGGTCCTTGGAATTGACGCAATCCGCGGTAGGGAGACGGTCGCCGTGCCGGAGACACGTCAGGAGCAGCTGGTGTCGCCGATTTTCCACCTCGCGAACAGGAAGCTTGGCGTCGCGGCTACGGCCCAGCAGCTAGATGGCGAGTTCACGATGCTGGCGGGATCTACAGTCGTCGCCGACTGGCAGGGCGTGGGGAAAGCCGAGAGCACGATTAGAGCGTACGAGTCGTACCGAGCCCAGCACCTAAAGCTCGTCGCCGACGGCTCAATCGTCGTCGAGAATGGTGTTGGTCGGGTAGCAAAGGACATCGTCTTCGGCTCCCCGTCGACGGCGGGCGCGATCGCCCAAGGACGCTCCTGCAACGGTCGGACCTCCTGGATGACGGAGGAAGGCAGCACATTCGGCGCCTGGGAGAGTCGCGGCGTTGACACAACGGAGGGCTTCTGAAGATGACTGGGATCCAGCACTTATCCATGCGCGTCCCGTGGCGTGACCGCCCGTGGGATCAGTTCGTGTGTCACGATCCGCTCGGAAATTCCTCGTGCACGCTGCTTGCCAACATCGGGACGAAGCGCGACGACAAGTATGAGGTTGAAAGCGCTAACATCGCGATCGACACCCTCGATCACGACCGCCTTCCGTGCCTGAGCGAGCGCGCCACATTCATGTCCCCACTGGGATACACGGTGATGAAGCACCATCCCTATTCCCACAACCCAGCGCTGAAGGGGCACCTGCATGACACGCCAGTTTCCCTTCCGGGTTATGCCTTCGAGGCGGTGCCTTTCCGATGGCTGAATCGCGACTCCCTGGCCCAGGAGATCGGGCGCGATCGCGTGCCGCGCTTCAACCAGTCCGCGGAGGACGCCGCCGACGCCGCACTGCGCTATAACCCTCCGTGGGTGATGAACGGCGAAAACCAGCGCGCCGTTCTCGATGCTTTCTTCGAAGCGGTAATACCCGGGCAGTCGCTGGTGTTCATCTATCTCAAGCACTCTCCGCTTCAGGAGGAGCGAACCGATCGACTCATCGTGGGAGCCGCCCGCGTCTCACGGGTAACTTCGCCGCCTATGTGGAATCAGTCGGGCAATCCGCCGTTCAACTCGTCAATGTGGGAGACCATCGTCGAACACTCCCTACGCCCCGATATGACCGAGGGCCTCTTGCTGCCATACCAAGAACTGATACCTCTCCTCGACGAGGGGGTCGATGTCGGCGGGGCGCTGGCGTGGGCACCTGAAGGGCGCAAGGCCGAGTTCTCGTACGTGACCGAACACCTCTCCGACGACGCCGCGATCGAGGCGCTCAGCTCGTTGGAGTCTGCCGCCGAGGCCATGCGCGAACTCGGGATCGATGTGCCAGGTGCGGGTGTGAACTGGGTCGGTGCTGAGATCGAGCGACTGTGGCAACTTCGCGGACCGGTTCCCGGTCTTCCGGGTGTACTTAAGGTGCTCGGGGTGCAACAGCCGTACGTCGCGGCTCGGGCGGTCCTTGGCGAGTGTCCCGAAGACACGGACCCCTGGGACTTACTGCTAACTTGCTTTGCCGACCCCACGTCCGCTCCCAGCGAGGTCGGTGCACACATTGGATCGCTGCAGGCACGGGTGTGGAGCAAGGTGCCTCCCGCGAGGCAAGCGGTGTTGCGCCTGCTGTCTGGGTTCGACGTCACCCCCGCGCAGGTCCAGATCCTGCTCGACGGGTCGACCGAGGTCGAGTTGGCGGCAGAGGAGCTCCTAGACAACCCCTATTACGCCAGCATCTGCACCTACGGGATGGTCGACCACATCCCCTTCACGACGATTGACCGGGCACTCTTCCCTCCCGCCTTCGTGACCTGGAAGCCCTCGATCCCGGATGCGGTCACGCTCGACGGGCACATCGATCGTCGTCGCATCGAGGCGCTCCTGACCGACGTCCTAGAACGCCAGGGAGCCGACGGCGACACGGTGGTACCGGAGGGCGAGGCAATCGAACTCGCCAACGCTATGCCCCTGGCGCAGCCACCGAACCTCTCCAGAACCATCCTCACCGGTCTCGACCTGGATCACGACGGGATCGCGAGTTGGAAGGACTGGTCACCCTTAACGAGTCGTGCGCTGGCGGACGGAACTCCTGGCTACAAGCTCACCCGGTTCGAGGAGACCTCCCAGGCGATTCGCGAGTGGATAGCGGCGCAGGAATCCCGGAGCCGCTTCGGCGAGGTCACGGATGCTCGCTATGTTCTCGACCGTGCGCTGGATCGTAACCAGGCAGTCGTGATCGCGAGCGTGGACCAGCAGGAGGAACGCGCGCGGGCCGAGAAGTCCGCGGGCCTCTCGTCACTGCACGACTCCCCGCTTTCACTGCTGATTGGCCCTGCCGGCACCGGCAAGACGACCCTCTTGCGAGCTCTCGTCGAATACCCCGGCGTGGCCGCCGGCAATGTGCTCCTTCTCGCACCGACCGGAAAAGCCAAGGTCCAACTCGAGACAAAAGTCGGACTCCCGGCCAAGACCCTCGCCTCTCATCTCATTCCGACCAAGCGGTACGACCCGGACACCGGGCGCTACGTTGTTTGGGGCGATCAACAGCCCCGTGGCAACTACTCCCTCGTCGTCGTCGATGAGGCCTCCATGCTGACCGAGGAGATGCTTGCTGCGACCCTCGACTCGCTCGCGGGTGCAAAGCGTCTCATCCTTGTCGGCGACCCCAGGCAACTCCCGCCCATCGGGGCGGGGCGCCCGTTCGTCGACCTCGTCAACAAACTGAGACCAGAGTCCTTCGTTGACTGGATTCGGGTGGCACCCGGCTACGTGGAACTCCAAGTCCCCCGTAGGCAGCTGCCTGACGGGAGCCATGGCGCGCGGCATGACCTTGAACTTGCCGCCTGGTACGGCGACAACACCCGTGGCGCAGGCGACGAGTCAATCTGGGCAGAACTCTCAGACAATCCGGACCTGCCCACCGTCAAGTACGTGCCATGGGAAAGCCGATCAGCGGTGGAAGCACTCACCGACGAGTTGGACGGCCATCTCGACCTCGAGAAAGCCGAAGATCAGGTGCGGGCATTTGCAACGTCTTACGGGGCAGTCGTCAGTGGTCGCTACCTGAACTGGCAGGTCGGTGCTGGCAAGCACGCTGAGGCCTGGCAGATCCTGTCGCCAACTCGTTCACGCTCCTTCGGCACGGGCGAGCTCAACCGCCACATCAAGCGAACCTTTCGTGTCAACGACACACGTTGGGCCCAGCGCAACACGCCCAAGGGAAACATCCCGAAGCCAATCGGTCCTGAGCTCATCGTCCGCGGCGACAAGGTGATGCAGACGATCAACCGACATCTCCGTGCCTGGCCGAAACAGGACGCCCTCCATTACGTGGCGAACGGCGAGATCGGGGTGGCGATCGGATACGTCACCCCCGCGACAAAGCGGTCCAAGAACTCACTGCAGCTGAACGTCGAGTTCTCCTCCCAACCGGGATTTCAGTATTCGTACTGGCCATCTGACTCCGACGATTCGCTGCTCGAACTCGCCTGGGCCGTTACGGTTCACAAGTCCCAGGGTTCCGAGTTCGGCACGACGTTCCTTATCTTGCCCGCTCGCGCAAACGTGTCACGCGAACTCATGTACACCGCTCTGACGAGACACAAGGATAGGGTCGTCATCCTCCATGAAGGGACCCTGTCCGATTTGCGTGAGCTCGCTCAGCCATGGCGATCTGAGACCGCACGACGGCTCACGGATCTGTTTTCTCCGCCGCAGCCGATCGCGCTGACCGTCCGAGGCGAGGCACGGCGGTATGACCGCAAGTTGCTACACGTGTCTGCGAACGGGGTACCGATGGCCTCCAAGAACGAGGTAATCATCGCCGGGCTCCTCGATCAGCTTGCCCCGGGACGTTGGCAGTACGAAGAACCATTTACCGGCACCGATGGACGAACCGTGCACCCCGACTTCACCATCGCTGCTCCTGATGGCCGGACGATCTACTGGGAACACGCCGGCATGCTCGATCTGCCGGAATACGCTCGGAAGTGGGAACTAAAGAAGGAGTGGTACGCAGACAATCAAGTCCTGCCTTTCAAAGACGGCGGCGGGGCTAACGGCACCCTGATCTGGACCGATGACCTCAACGGAGCCCATGCGAAGGCTTGGTTGGAGTTCGCTGCTGACGTTCTCGGCGTGACGCCATCCATGCGTGGCGCCGCTAACCTGGGGTCGTCCTCGCCCGTGCGTCGGCCTGCGAAGAAGACGCCCGCCAAGCCGCCGCCAAGAGAGTGACGCTCGCCCCCGCGGCGCAGGGCTAACTGCGGCGTGATCCTCCGGGCGAACGGAACCGGTCGCATCGGCAATGTCCTGATCGGATCCGTTCGCAAGGTCCGTACGCTCGTCGCCTCGACTCGACTCGGCTCGGCGGATCGCGGCGACGGCGCAGGCATGGCCGAGGCGCTGACTGTCGGTGGCGCGCGTCGAACTAGGTTCGGTAAGGGTCTGGCGTGGCCCGGGGCCAGTGGCTGAACGGGAGAGCGCAGAGTGCGTCCTTCGAACGTGCGCACTCTCGCCTCGACATCTGGCAAGTGTCTGAGCGACAACAAGGGCTGGAGAGTCGTTCCCTCCGCAGGGCTACCTCCGCGGCTGCGCCTGCCCTCCACGTCTCAGCCCTGCACAGCAACCTTCCACGCCGAGTGGATGGCGCCGTGGATGTAGCCCACCTCGCCGGCGTCGCCGATGACCTCGCAGTCGATGCCCGCGGTGCGCAGGTCATCGGCCAGAGGCGCGGCGGCGGTCGTGCCGTCGGCGTAGATGACCATGTCGGCAGCGGCGGACTGGGCGCGACCCTTGGCATCGGTCCAGGCCACCGTCGACTCGGTGATGTGGCTGACCTTCACCCGGCGCTGGATGTCGACGCCGTGCTCCTTGGCGTGCCGAACCGCGGTCCACCGACGCGGCATCGCCAGCGGCAGACCCAACTGCTGCTCTTCGTGGAGCAGGGTGACCTTGCGGCCGCGCTCGGCGAGGAACTCCGCGAGCTCCAGACCCACCAGCGAGCCGCCGATCACCACGACGTTCTTGCCCATCGGCAGTGCGATCTTGGTCAGGCGACGAATCCACGCCGGGCGCTTGGTGATGGTCGACAGCCGACCCAGCTTGCCCACCGTCCGGAGGAAGACCCCGGCCTCGTCGGCGGTGGCAGTGCCCAGCATGGTGGCGCGCAGCGAGTCGCCCGTGTGGACGTGCGGGAGGTCGCCGCCCGGGATGGTCGGGGCCGGACGCTTGGCGCCGGTCGCCACGATCACGCGGTCGGCGCCGAGGGCGCGGATCGACTCCACCGTGGCTTCGGTGTTCAATCGCACGTCGATGCCGAGCCGCTTAACCTCGGCGTCGAAGAAGCGGATGAGCGGCTCATTGTCGGGAGTGGTGAGGGTGGAGAACCACATGGTGCCGCCAAGACGGTCGGCCTTGTCCAGCACGGTGACGCGGTGCCCACGCTCGGTCAGGACCAGGGCCGACTCGAGGCCGGCGGGTCCGGCGCCCACCACCACAACGTGCTCGCGCGTGGGTGCGGGCGTCAGCGGCAGCAGTGTCTCGTTGCCCAGCGCCGGGTTGACCGCGCAGAACGGGGTGTCGTCGAAGAAGTTCTCTGCCACGCAGAGGTAGCAGTTGATGCACGGGCGCACGCGCTCCGGCGTGCCGGCGGCCAACTTGTTGGGCAGGTTCGGATCGGCGAGCAACTGCCGGCCCATGGCGGCGAAGTCGACCTTGTCGTCGTCGATCGCCTTTTCCGCCACCTCCGGCAACATGCGGCCCACGGCGATGACGGGGATCGACACGGCCTTCTTGATGGCCGCGGCGTTGTCCACGTACGCCCCGATCGTGTCCGGGAGGGGGCCGTCGGTGAAGTTGTCGAAGGGGTTGCGGCCCCAGCCGGTCACGTGGATGGCGTCGGCGCCCGCGCGCTCGAACAGCGCCGCGGCCTCGGTCGCCTCGGGCAGGGTCAGCCCGCCCTCCTGGCCGTACTCCTCGCCGGACACGCGCACCAGCACGGCGAGCGTGTCGCCCACCCGCGCCTTGACCGCGGCGATGACCTCGCACGTCAGCCGCGCCCGGTTGGCCAGCGACCCGCCGTACTCATCGGTGCGCAGGTTGTCGCGGCGGTTGAGGAACACGCCCAGGATGTAGCCGTGGGCCACGTGGATCTCGATCGCGTCCGCGCCGGCCTTGGCGATCCGCTCGGCGGCGTCGGCCCACGTCTCGATGAGCCAAGAGATGTCGTCGTGGTCCATCTCCTTGTAGACCGTCTTCTTGCCGCCGGTGGCCGCGCCCATCCGACCCAACTCCTCGCCGGTGCTGTCGGCCAGGGCGGAGTAGTCGTAGTCGTAGTCCGGGGTGCTCGGCGCGATGAGGGGGCGGTCGTTGGCGATGTCCACGCGCGCGACCTTGCCGTGGTGCGTGGACTGCACGCACAGCTTGGACCCGGCCGCGTGCACCGCGTCGGCCAGCGCTTTGAGGCCCGGGATGTACTTGTCATCCGACAGGCCCGGCTCCTTCAACGACGCCGCGCCCACCGGGAACGCGATCGCGCACGCGCCGGTGATGATCAGCCCGGCGCCGCCGGCGGCGCGGGCGACGTAGTGGTCGATCTCCCGCTGCTCGATCTCGCCGTCCTCGGACACGTTCATGTCCATGGCGGGCAGGACGATGCGGTTGGGCGTCTCCATGGGGCCGATGCGGCCGGGAGACATGAGGCGAGGGAATGAGGTGAGGGTCGTCACGTCAATCATGATACGCCCGAGTTGACGGGTGTCGAGAACAGGTTCCAGTTTTTGGGGGCGGTGCGTGGTGGTCGCCGGGGTGGAAGGGACGACGACGACGAGGTGGGGCGGTTGCGCGGCGTAGTCCAGACGACCGGAGCGCTTCAGAACGCGTAGTTCCGCCTACGTGGCGTGGTTCATCGCTAGTCTCAATTAGATCGGTCCCTACCGTCACCCGATAGCATCGCTCAACTGACAGACCGGACCATTCCATTCGGAGCCCACCATGCGCCTGATTCTGAACGTCATTCTTCTTCTACTCGCAGTCCTGGCCGCCGGGGTAATCAGTCTTTACTTGGCAACGGTGCTGGCATTCGGTGTGGCTCTCGGCGTGTTTCTGCTGGCCTTCGGAGCGGGCGTATTCATGGTCATCCTGGGCTCGAGTGACGAGTCCTTGAGTCTGCAGATTATCGGGGGGCTCGTCGCCCTCTCCGCCGTCTTCGGAGCGAGGCGTCTTTGGACCCGGCCACGCCTCGATTCCGGCCGCCGCTCGTGAACCGAACAGAACGCAGACGAGACCGACGTCCACGTTATGGGACGTAAGGGGACGCAGTGATGGGTTCCCGCGGAGTCCACCTGCCTTCGCGAATGCACGCTGTTCTTGCCGATCCCTGACCGGTCGCGACTGCGATGGCGCTCTCGAAAGCACTACCCATGCTGCCCACAACCGAACACCGATGAAGCTCACATGGACTGCCGTTCACACGATCCGCCCCAATCGACCCCTGGCGAATTTCGTCGCCACTATGCTTTCCCCGTTTCACTTCAATTACCAAGGAGCCTCTCGTGCCGCCCAAGATCCTCTTCCTCCATGGCGTCGGTAGCGGCGAGGCGGAGCGGAGGTGGCTAGACGGCCTGAACCGGGGATTAGCGACTCTGAACGTGGATCCGGTCGCAGCGGATCAGGTTATCGCCCCGGAGTACGCCTGGTTGCTCTCCGCCGACATCGACAGGGTCAAGTCGCCGGAGAACACATACAAGGTGAAGAAGGACACCGCCGAGCGACGGCTCTTCTTCCGACGTCAATCGCGAATCGAGCGGCTTCTCACCCCGAAGAACCTCGCCGACAAGGCAGGCCTGGGGACGTGGCCGGATGCCGTAGTTGAGCCACTTCAGAACGCGGCGATCGTCTCGAAGCTCGGGATGCTCAAGCAGGTGAGCAACTACATGAGGCAGGAGGCCCTGCGGTCGGCGATTCTCCGACAGGTGCTGAAGGACGTCCCGAAGTCTGGTGAGTTGATCCTCATCGGGCATAGCTTGGGGAGCATCGTCGCGATCGACCTCATCGACCACCTTCCGCCGGACCTGAAGGTGTCGCGATTCCTCACCATCGGAAGCCCGGCTGGTTCCGAGGTCGTGCACCGGGGACACGAAAAGCTGCTGAAGCGGTTTCCTTACGCACGGGTCAATGACTGG
The DNA here is from genome assembly GCF_057773105.1 of Dietzia sp. IBK-p2-15D. NCBI lineage: Bacteria > Bacillati > Actinomycetota > Actinomycetes > Mycobacteriales > Dietziaceae > Dietzia > Dietzia sp. IBK-p2-15D. The sequence goes on along the minus strand of NZ_JBYMTK010000005.1, from coordinate 172,665 downwards.
TCCAACATCTACTCGACCAACGATCCGGTGACCGCAGGCCGCGGGTTGGCGTCGACGTTCAAGGCCGCCCAGGATTTCCGGATCCGCATCCCCAGGACCACGGACAACATTCTCGCGCACAAGGCGGAGCACTATTTGGAGCATCCGGCGGTGACAACGCTCATCGCCGACGCACTGTATCCACCGGTCGAGGCAGCGACCACCGACATCGACTTCTGTGTTCGGCTGGACGACACCGACTTCGACGCCCTTCTTGCGCTGCGTTTCGCCGACCGGGTCAGAAAGCGGATTCCGGATACCAAGGGGTTGAACAATGCAGACGAGGTGGCGACCCGTTTCGAGGACGCCTTGGACGTCCTCAAGGATCAACTCGTTGAGTCGGCGATAGAGCGTCGAGGTGGGGTTGCCGGCCTCCCGCCAGAGATTGCGTCTGTGCAGCGCGGTGAGGTCCCCTCGATCGCGCGGTGCCTCGAGATCGGCGACGCGGTGCGCCGCACGGTCACGCTGGCCTACTCCAACCTCGTCGACCCGTTCGAGATCGAGGTGGGGGGTGCGGTCATCGAGGCGATTCCCGACTTTTTCGCCGACCTCGGGTTCACCACGGGACAAGGTCGCAAGGTCGAAGACGCGATCGAAGATGTCACCAGGACCATCGCGGAGGCGACCAAGCCGCCGCCCGGGCCGTGGGCGGGACGCACTGCGGTGGCCGCAGCGGGCGTGGCCGTCGTTGCGATGGGTCCGATCGGGATCGTTGCCGGTGGCTCCGCCTACGCGGGAGCTGCGGCGGTCACAGCCGGCCTCGCGGCCTTTGGCCCTGGTGGCATGATGGGCGGGCTGGCGATGCTCGCGGGGCTGGCCGGGACCGGATCGGCAGTGGCAGCGACTGCAGCGACGTTGCGACCGGGCACGCCCGCGCGGATGGACGACCCGCGGGATCTTGCGATGCGCGTTGCGATCTCCGCCGCGCTGCACCGCCTTGAGGAGCCGGCAGACCCGGACCTGTGGAACATGCTGACGGATGCGGAGACCCTCGCCTCCGACTCAATCAACCGCCTCGTCGAATTCAGTGATCCAACGTCGCTCCGTCTGAAGCAGCAGCAGCATCTCCTCACCACGATCGGGGCACTGATCTCTTTTGCGCAGGAGTACGGGTTGGTGACCGACGCGGTCGAAAAGTGACGACGACGAGGTCCGCATTTCCAATGTGCAGTCCCAGTCTTGCCGCGTGATGCGTCAGTGATCGGCGGAGCTTCAGAGCAGTTCTCCCCCACCGTCGCTACTGCCGACCCCCGAGCACAATTAGCTTCGGCGCGGGTGCTCTCGAGATCTACGCGGCAACATCCCCACGGGCAGCTACTCATCTCGGACCGATCCGTTGGACTGCCCCGATCCTCGTGGAGCACCCTCTACCCTCGGAACCACCATGCCGCCCAACCCTGACATCATCTCGGCCGCGCTCAAGACAGCGACGTCGTTCGTCCTCAACGCGGTCGAGGTCGTGCGCTTCGGCGGCCTTCAGACAGACGAAGAGCAGTCTCCGTTCGAGATCGTCGCACGGCGCCCGATGTTCCGGCTGCGCCGCTACTACCCGCCGACGGCGGGGGACGCTGGCCAAAGTGGGGTCCACATCGAGGAGGAGCCGCCGCGGCCGCCGATCGTGCTCGTTCCGCCGATGATGATCTCCGCGGAGGTCTGGGACGTGTCCCCCTCGACCAGCGCAGTGGCCGCACTGCACGAGGCAGGCATGGACCCGTGGGTGATCGACTTCGGCGCCCCGGACCTCGAGACCGGCGGTCTCGAGCGCACTCTCACCGACCACGTGGTGGCGGTGAGCGACGCCGTCGACCTCGTCACCGCGGCCACCGGCCGCTCGGTGCATCTCGGTGGGTACAGCCAGGGCGGCATGTTCTGCTACCAGGCTGCGGCCTACCGGCGCTCACGCGACCTCGAGAGCATCGTGACGTTCGGTGCGCCAGTCGACTGGCGCGGCAATGCCCCGCTCGGCATTCCCGAGCAGGTGGTCGTCACCATCGCGCGCCTTGTCGCCGACTACGTCTTCAACGAACGCCCACTGCCCGGGTGGTTGGCCTCGACGGCATTCCGCCTGCTCGACCCGATCAAGACCGCTCGTTCCCAGGTGGATTTTCTGCGCCAACTCCATGACCGCGACGCGCTTCTCGGCCACGAGCGACAGCGCCGCTTCATCGGGGGCGAGGGATTCGTGGCCTGGTCCGGCCCGGCGCTCGTCGACATGTTGCAGCAGGTGATCGTCCAGAACCGGATGATGGTCGGCGGCTTCGTCGTCGGCGACCACGTCGTCTCGCTCGCCGACATCACCTGTCCCGTCCTCGCCGTCTTCGGCGAGGTCGACGAGATCGGCGTCCCGGCCGGCGTCCGCAAAATCGCGTCCGTCGCTCCCTCGGCCGATGTCTACGATTTTTCGGTCCGCGCCGGGCACTTCGGCCTCGTCGTGGGCTCGACCGCCGCCTCGCTGACGTGGCCCACCGTCGTTCACTGGATCGACTGGATCGAAGACCGAGGGGCTCGACCGGACGGGATCACCGAGGTCGACCCCGACGCCGTCATCGACTCCTCCCCCACCAAAGCGATCATGCTCGCGGCGGACGGGGCGTTCCAGGCCGCTGGACTCGGGGTCGGCGTGATGCGCGGTGCGGGGCAGCTCGCCTTGGGCGCCCTGCGGACGACGCGAGCTGTCGGATACGAGGCGGTGCGCGCGGCACCGCGTCTCATCCGGCTGGGGCAGATCCAGCCCGCGACCCGGGTCTCGTTCGCCAAGATCATCGCCGAACGCGCCCGGAACCAGCCGAACGACGCGTGCTTCCTCTTTTCCGACCGCGTCCACACGTACTCGGCCGTCGACACCCGGATCACGAACGTGGTCAGGGGTCTCATCACGGTCGGCGTGCGCCAGGGCGACCACGTCGGCGTGGTCATGGAGACGCGGCCCTCGGCGCTGGTCGCGATCGCCGCGCTGTCGCGTCTCGGTGCCGTGGCCGTGCTGCTGCCCCCGTCCCAGTCACTGCCGGAACTTCTCCAGCTGAGTTCCGTGACCGACGTGGTCGCCGACCCCGAGCACGCGTCCAAGGTCACCGATGCCGGAGCGCGGGCGCTCGTGCTCGGCGGTGGTGGCGGTGAGCGCGACCTGCCCGCGGCCCTCGGCGAGGACGTCGTCGACCTCGAGCGCATCGACCCCGAGGCGGTCGAGTTGCCCCGCTGGTACCGGCCGAATCCCGGCCGAGGGGGCGACCTCGCCTTTGTGTTCTTCACCCGCTCCACGGGCACGTGGCAGACCAAGCTCGTCACCAACCACCGGTGGGCGGCGTCCGCGTTCGGCACCGCCAGCGCCGCGCGTCTCACCACCGAGTCCACCGTCTACTGCCTCAGCCCTCTCCACCACCCATCGGGGCTGCTCACCACCGTCGGCGGCGCCGTGGCGGGAGGAGCTCGGATCGCGCTGTCCCGCGGTTTCGATCCGGCGACCTTCGACGAGGAGATCCGCCGCTACGGGGTGACGGTGGTGTCCTACACCTGGGCGATGATGCGCGAATTGGTGCGCGAGCCAGTGCATCCGCGCGAAACGCTCCCGACACTCTCACTCTTCATGGGGTCAGGAATGCCCCGTGGGTTGTGGCGGCGGGTCCTGGACCGCTACCCGGGCACGCGGGTCCTTGAGTTCTATGCCGGTACCGAGTCCGATGTGGTCCTGGCCAACCTCACCACCTCCAAGCCGGGCGCGCGCGGACGTCCACTGCCCGGCACCGCCGACGTGCGTCTAGTCGAGGTCGATCCCGACACCGGCGCGATCCTCGCCGGCCCCGACGGCTTCGCCATACCCAGTGAGGTCGATGCACCCGGCGTACTTCTCGCCCGGCCCAGGCTCGGATTGGACGCTTCCGTGCGCCAACTCCGTGGGGTGTTCCGCCCCGGCGACACGTGGGTGTCGACCAATGACATCTTCGAGCGTGACAGGGACGGCGACTTCTGGCTGCTCGGCTCAGCGAGCTCGGTCGTCCACACCGAGCATGGTCCCGTCTACCCGATCCAGGTCGCCGACGCACTCGGCGATCTGCCCGAGGTAGACCTAGCCGTGCTGTACGAGGTGGATGGCGCAATGGGCCCGGTCGCCGTCGCCGCGGTGAACCTATGGGGCTCAGATCCCATTACCGCGGCCGACATCGGTGGCGCGCTGGCCTCGGTCCCGCCCGCCGGGCAACCGGACATCGTCCACGTCGTCAAAGACATCCGGGTGACCAACTGGTACCGGCCGGACCCCAGGACGCTCGCAGCCCGGGGGCTGCCGAAGGCCGGCCCGCGTACCTGGATCCGCGATCCCGACACGGGTGAGTACGTGCGGTTGACCAAGGCGGTGCGGGAGGGGCTTGGCCCCTCGAGCTAGTACGTCCGTCACTTCTATCATTCAGCGACGCAAGCGCCACACCCTCAAGAACAACCGGCAACCCGAACACCAGGCAAGTCGCCCGCGATGATCAGTCCCGTTCCGCGGGCGCGAAGGCGATGTAGTCGTCGATCCTCGCCGCTCGATCACGCCGTCCTCGGACATGTTCATGCCCATGGCCGGCAAGTCGATGCGGATAGTCGTCTCAATTGAGCTGAGCCGACCGCGAGACATAAGGCGAGGGAAGGAGCTGAGGGTCTTCAGCGGGATGAGAATGCGCCTGGGAAGACGGGTGCCGGGGTCAGGTTCTGGTCACGGTGCCGGTGGGCAGTGGGTCAACGGGACGGGAGACGACGACGAGGTGGTCGGCCGCGACTGAGCTGCGATAGCCCGAGTCTGCTCGAGTGCCGCGAACCGCCCCGCCCCCTGGCGATCAAGTGCATTTCCTTCGCTGAACTAGGAATCCGCACAGCGGATTTGACCGACAAACCAGTTGGTGTCAGATCCTCGTGATGTTATTACGTGCAACAACCTCGACACCAAACAAGGATCCGCGTGCTCCCACGTCTAACCAATTGGGACTCGTACCGCGCATGGAACGAAGCGCTGACCCACGAGTACTTCAACGATCAGTTCGCTGGCTCACCGGTTTACGTTTACCCGGATGACACTCGTATGGCACTTGTCGCCAGGAAGTTGGGCATCAACACCGCTGACCCTGTCTCGGAACTCGCCGGCGCCGTCCGCGCTACGCTGCGTCTGGTCGAGCCGGATCCCCTTCGCGAGCACGCCAAACTGACCGAGCGGTGGTGGCGCGCGAGACGCCGCAAAACGGCCGCTGACACCCCGACTCCTCCTCCCTTCATCGCTCTACTCACTCTGTTCAGTGCAGCTGCGGAGCGCATGGGGGGAGACAAGAACATTGCGGCCAACGCCTACTACCCGCACCTGTTCGCCCTTCTGGGCGCAAAGAAGCAAGCAGACAAAGACAGACTCCAGAAGTCGTTCATGGCCCACTCGGAGGAGATCTGGACGGCCCTCAACGGCTGGCTCAACTCCTATGACGGGGCTATCGGTCTTCCCACCGCCTACGCGCTGGGGCCCCGCTACGTGGGTCTTCCCATCTCGCAGGCCATTATCCGAGAAGCCGACAGGAGCGCCCTCCGGTCGTTCTTCAACGAATTCGGCCTTCCACCCGGAACCGACCTCCCTGCAGGCGACCTCAGGCCACTGCTGCAGACGTGGGTAGACCATCCACATTCGTCTGCGACCAGTCGACTCCGGTCGATGTGGGCCAACAAGAGTAGCCACTCGCGCCTTGCGGACGTTGTGGCTACAGAACTCTCGCAGTGGGACGGCTCGGGAGCCAGCAACGCCGTCGGCGGCGCGGCGGTGGGGCGCACATCCCTATGTGTGAACGTCAATTCCTTCCCCTCCCCGAGGCTGGAATCCACGGTCGTCGCGACTTTCCCCGGAGTGGAGAGCGCGGACACGATCTGTATCGAGGGCACCAAGGGCTCAGTGGAGATGGAAGCCATACAGCTCATGGGCGATCGCATCCGCCCGCGGCAACCAGTCCCCGTAGACCTGAGTTCGTTGCTCGTCGGACTCCTGACGCTCCGTGTCCCGGAAGCGGAGAGTCCAAGTATTCGCCTGCCCAGGCGGATCGTCACCCTGAGACGCGACCAGCTCCTCGGATACTTCGTGGAAAGCGACCAGGTGTCATTGGGTGAGGACTACCTGCTCCTCGTGCGAAACGACCGCTCGCTGCCGGAAAAAGTGTGCGCCCTCCTTGAGAACCATGCGCGCCCGGGCTGGAAAGCCATCGATCACAAGCTACGAGGGGTCCCGGAAGGTTGGCTCCTGTACCGAAACGTGCAGCTGTTGTCGGCCCCGGCCACGCCGGGCCACTCGGACCTGACTCCCCTGGTCCCGCTTATCCGCACAAAGCTCACCATCGACGGCGGTTTCCGCTTCCCTGGCCGCGTCACACGCTGGTCAACTGCAGTCCCGCCGGAGATACGTGCGCTCGCCGATATTGACCAGATCTCAGTCGCTCTGACTTCCAAATGGACGCTCGACGACAAGGCCGTCGACGCTGAGTGGGTATCGGACACTGGGGTGCTCCTCGTAGATCTGAACGCCCTCAAACTCACCGAAGGCGACTACGAGGTACTTCTCAAGTGCGGCGATACCGAGATACAGAGCATGCAGCTTCGTCTCCGCTCTGGTGCGACCCCGGACAACGCCGCATGGCAGCGTGCTCCCCGTCTCTCGCACGACCTGGCCCAACCGCTCGACGCACTGACCGCCAGGGACCACTCCCAGGCTGAAGTCGACTGGGCAGTTGACGGTGCATGGGCTACTCCGATCAGCAACGAAGCTGAAGCTGTCTCCATCGCCGGTACCCCCTGGTGGTCGAAGGTGCGGTCGGACAAGGAGTCCGGCATGAAGCTCGCGATCCCACCGCTAGACGACAAGTCCTGTGTCTTCACCGGGCGACATCGATTTGTCATGCCACCGACCCCGGCTCGCCAGCAGACGAAACGAGAGTTGAGAAATCAGTTCATCATCGGGCGGTGTGAGGGTTGTGGGCTCATCCGCCGCTACCCCGGCTTCCCTCTTCAACGGAGGGAAAGTCTGTTCCCGGACTCAGGCGTTCACCGTGTCGAGAGGGCCGCGATGCCCAACGCGACGGCAGTCTCACTCCCCGACATCTCTTGGGATGTCGCCCTCGACGGACTAGTCCATGCCGGCGGCGGATCAGTGACTGCCCTCCGATCCATGGCCTCCCAGGTGGAGGGAACCGCGCTTTTCGTGGACAACTTCACGCGTGGACTCGAAGCGCTGGCACATATCGAAGTCGAGCGAGACGAACGGTTCGAAGTAGCGAGGTGGGAAGTCGGGCTCAAGACTCTGGCGGAGCTTCCCGACAGAAGATACCTCGTGTGCGGAGGCTGGAACGCTGTGGAGCTACATGCTCTGGAGGCAGCAGTGAACGCTGCTGGCGGCACACTCTCGACGGAAACGAGAAAGGGCCTGACAACACGGATCATCTCCGGGCTATCCGTTCACGATATCGACGAGATTCCGGACGTCGCCTGTGGTGAGGTCTTTCTGGCGCAGGACGCTGCGCTATCCATGGCTAAGCTCTTGCCCAGTCTCTCCGACGTAGAGGCGGCATTACCACGGATTCCTCTGCCCGAAACCAAAAGTGTCAAATGGTTCGACATCGAGCGCTCTCGGTGGCAATCGGTGAAAAACGCGGAAACGCCCGGGGCCTACCGATTGTTGTCGCGCTTCACCACGATCGATGTATTCAGAACCGAGACTGACATCAATGACCGAACTGCCGCGCGCGGATCTGTCCAATTAAACAAACACCTGGCTGCTCAAGCGGGTGGTCGTCCGCTCCTCAGCTACGACCGCGCCACCTCGACGGTGAGCGTTCCACTCGGTTGCGATCTCCCGGGCCTGTTCGGCCGTGCAGCCGTACTCTGTTCGGGTTCGCTCCCCGAAGCACAAACCGCTCGGTCTTTGCTCTCATACCGCGATGTTCCCGCGACGGTTGCCGGCGTGCTCAGCCACCGTCTCTCGACCTAGGTAGAAGGACGATCTGCGATGCACGCACAAGACCCCTTGGACACTTACGACGGTCTCAAAGACGCGTACCTGCGGTATTACGAGACCACCTACTGGCTCCGGGACCCGGACTTGAGGAAAGAACGTCGCGCACTCCTCGAGCGGCCCGGCAAGCTGTTCACCGAACCCCTCATCGAACCGGTTCTTCCCTATCCTTCTACCGACGAACTGCTTGAGATTGCGCAGAGTGTCGGCATCGCAGACCGCGTTGCCGACGCCGTCGGACGAGCGCTTTTCGGCGGGTTTGTCGACCCTGATTCCCCCATCACGCTTCGCGCCCACCAGGCAGAAGCGATCCGCCATTCCTTCCGACCGGGCATTGAGCCGGGCCGCAATGTCATCGTCACCTCGGGGACAGGCTCCGGAAAGACTGAGAGCTTCTTGCTTCCGCTGCTGCTGCGCCTTGCTACAGAAGCTGATCGGTGGCCGTCCCAACCGCCCGCGAATCAATGGTGGGCACAACGATCGGGAAGCAATTGGTTACCTCTCAGGGCCGGAGAGAGTCGTCCTGCAGCAATGCGCTCCATCGTGCTGTATCCGACCAATGCTCTGGTGGAAGACCAAGTGGTCCGTCTGAGGCGCTCCACCAGAGCTCTCGCGGCGTCTTTCCCCGGTGCGCCAATCTGGTTTGGGAGATACACAGGGGTAACGCCCGGCGGAACCAGAATGCCCGACAAGAATCCTCGAGCGCTCCGTGAAGTCGCGGCTTCTATCCGAACTGCGGCATCCGAGATGGACGATCTGATCGCTGCGGGCCTCCCTGCTGCCGATCTCGAGCAGTTCGCGGACCCCCGGCAGAACGAGATGATGACCCGTTGGGACATGATCGCGTCCCCGCCGGACGTCATGGTCACCAACTACTCGATGCTCAACGTGATGCTGATGCGCGAGTTCGAACAACCCATCTTCGAACAGACACGGCAGTGGCTGGAAAGCGATCCGGCCCGAGTCTTCACGCTCGTCGTAGATGAGCTTCACCTATATCGCGGTACGCAAGGTAGCGAAGTCGCGATGATTCTTCGGAACTTCCTGCACCGACTGGGGTTGGCACCGGACAGTCCGCAACTCCGGTGTATCGGCACATCCGCGTCACTCGACCCCGGAGACGGTGGAAGGACTTATCTCGAGCGATTCTTCGGTGTTTCCGGTGACTCGTTCCACGTAACCGCCGGGCGACCGACCGAACTCGAAGTGGACTCCATCGACCCTGCCACGAGAATTGCCAACGCGTGCGTCGACGAGGGTGGACGTGTCAGAGCCACACCCGGGTCACAAATTGCGCAGCGGGTCGGTGGTGAACCCGAACTCGACCAGTTGCTCCAGACGATCGCATCCAGCTCGAATGCGACGACGATTCCACTACGAATCCACATGTTCGCTCGGCTCTCCAAGGGCTTGTGGGCGTGCGTTGATGCCGAGTGTTCGGGTGTGGCTGAAGTTGAGAGCGACCGTCGAATCGGACGTCTCCTCGATGTTCCCGCTACCAGTTGCCCGGACTGCGGATCCCGGGTTATGGAACTCCTTTATTGCTGGGAGTGCGGAGATGTGAGCCTCGGCGGATGGGTCGCAAGCCACATCGAAGATTCGGTGATGCTCGGGGCGTCACCGCCCCACTACCCTTTCGAGGAGTCGACCCGCGTATCCCATCGCACGTCCGATACGTATCGTTGGTACTGGCCGGGCGCTAAACCTGTTTCCATGTCATGGGATAGGAAAGGCCCCAAGGGATCAGCAGGGGGATCAAAGTTCCACTTCATTCCTGTGGAGCTACAACCCTCCGTCGGTTTGATGGGGCCAGCGGTGGAGTCGACTACCGGCTGGACCTTCGCATACGATTCCGGCAACAAAGCGGTACACCCAGCCCTCCCGGAGATGTGCCCGCATTGCGGCCAGAAGGGCCACAACAGGTCTTCCGAAAGATTCTGGGCTGGCGCTGTTCGATCGCCGATCCGCAATCACTCCACCGGCAACTCGCGATCGACCCAGGTGTACCTTTCGCAGCTCGTCCGTGAGATGGGCGATTCGTCCAACGAATCGCGGTCGATCGTCTTCACCGACAGCCGTGACGATGCCGCACGGACCGCAGCAGGAGTCAGCCGCAACCACTACCGAGACACCGTCCGGCAGGTCATCGCACAGGTGCTCGATGAGGGTGAACCTGACCAATTGGACATCCTCAAACGGGGCGCCGATGACATGAGCTCTCTTTCCGCCGAGGAAGCAATCGCCTTCCGGGCACTGTCTGCGGCGCAACCCGAAATCTGGAACCTGGTCCAGAAGCAACGGTTTACTGCCCTGACGGACGATGAGGCGGAAAAGTTGGCTGCGTTCGGCAACGATGAACGCACTGAAACCACCTGGGCGCGCCTTCGGGAACTCGTCATGCGGCGGCTGGTGGACATGGGTATCCCACCCGGAGGCACGGGCCCCTCTATGGCGAAAACCGTGAACGGAGCTCTGTGGTTCCAAGCGTTCGAGCCACCGATCAGCGGAGCGTGGGAGCCACTGGAACCGACGCTGCAAGCTACTGCAGTTCAACGATTCAGCCAGGAGCTAGGCAAGCAGATGGCTGCGGCGGTTTTCGACCGCACCGGCCGCGATATCGAAGCATCGGGGATCGGGTTCGTTGAGGTCAGCGGTAGCCGAGTGTCGTCCTCGCCCCTCTCCCCCGAGACCTCGCGCGAGGTACTCCGCTCGGTGGTCAGGATTCTGGGCGGCGCCAAGCGCATCCCCTTCAGTAGTCGCGAGCCACAGCAGGGTGTTCCCCAGGTCGTGAACGGTTACGTCAAACAGGTTGCCCACCGCCATTCAATCGACGCTGAGGACCTCCTCCAGTGGCTCACCGCCGAAGCCGAGGGTGGTTTCGCTCCGGGGTGGCTCCTGGCCGTCAATCTCGCAGAACCCCCATTCGAATTCGTTCCCCAAAATCAGCGCAGGTGGACGTGTGCTCGGTGCGGTTTCCAGCACCTGCACCCGTCGGCAGGAATATGTGCAAACCGGCGATGCAATTCGCCTGAGCTCATCGAGTCGGCTCTATCCGCTTCTGACATCGACTACTACGCGTGGTTGGCGACACTTCCACCGCGCCGTCTCGCCGTTGCCGAATTGACCGGCCAAACACGCCCGTTGGAGGAACAGCGTCGCCGCCAGCGACATTTCAAGGGCGTCCTTCTGCCGAGTCCACGGGAGTCGCAGATCACTCACGAACTTGATGTTCTGGTCGCCACCACCACCATGGAGGTCGGGGTGGATATCGGTTCGCTCAAGTCGACCCTGATGGCCAACATGCCCCCTCAACGGTTCAACTACCAGCAGCGCGTCGGCCGCGCCGGTCGCGCCGGCCAGCCGTTCTCGTACGCCCTGACCGTCTGCAAAGGTCGCAGTCATGATGATTACTACTTCAATCATCCGGAACGGATCACAGGCGATATGCCTCCTCAACCGTTCCTCGATACCAACCGAGATCGCATCTCGAGGCGCGTTGTTGCATCAGAAGTCCTCCGACTAGCCTTCAGATCTCTTCCCAACCCTCCGAAGTGGACCACGGAGAGCTTGCATGGCACCTTCGGCACTGTCGAACAGCTCGCGGACAACCTGCCGCGTATCCGCAAATGGTTGGAGAAGTCGCCCTCTGTCGACGCCGTGATCGAGAGGCTCACCTCCCACACCGGAATCACTGCGCAAGATCGCAGCAGCATGGAGCAGTGGGTCCGTCACGAACTCGCCGAGGAGGTCGCGGCGGCCGTTGCCGACGTCTCAGACCCCCAGACTGAATTGAGTAAGGAACTCGCCAGCGTTGGGGTGCTTCCCATGTTTGGATTCCCCACCCGGGTACGTCCGGTGTACCGAAGGTCCGTTCGGAAGACGACAGAACTCCAGGACGCCGTCCTTGTTGATCGCCCTCTCGATATGGCGATCAGCGCTTTCACTCCCGGCTCCAAGATCGTGCGGGACGGCGAGGTGAGGACCGTCATCGGATTCGCCGCCTACAGCATGGCATCAGGAAAAGTGACGCCGGCCGACCCGCTCGGGCGGCCACGGCTCGTAACTCGCTGCGAGGAGTGCGGTGCCATCAACCTCGATGAGGAGCTTGCCAGTTGCGCGATCTGCGGTGAGTCCACGACAACCGTCACCATGTATGAGCCTTTGGGATGGCGGACGGACTACGCCTCCGCCACAGACTTCGATGATGACTTTGACATCACGGAGTCGGTAGCCCCTCCCGCCGTCGGTGTGGCAGAGAACCCGACTGTCTCCTTCACATCGGGAGCCGTTGGCGTGCACGCCTACTCCCAGGCCAAACTGGTGACCCTCAACGACAACTCGGGCCGGTTGTTCGACCTGCGTCGTCGCATGGACAAATCCGTCGTTGTCGCGAATACCGACCTGTACGACGACGTCGACGAGTCGAACCTCATCGGCGAACGCATCGCTCATGCTGCGATCGGCGCCATCAGAACTACTGACATCGTCACAATCGCGTTTGCCACTCCGAAGACGGTCGGGAGTCAACTCCCGGCTGATGGCCGACGAATGCCCTCGGCGCAGTCGGCGTTCTTGTCCTTTGGCGAAGCAATTCGGCGGGCCTGCCAGATCGAGCTGGATATCGATCCCGATGAGATCATTGCCGGTCTGCAGCCGGCAACGATCAATGGGACTCCTTCCTTCAGGATCTTCCTCGCGGACCGTCTGGAGAACGGCGCCGGATACGCCACCGAGATCGCCCAGCCCCAGCGCTTGAGTAACCTACTCCACACTGCTCGGAATGACCTCGAGCTCACCTGGACCTCCGCGGCCCATTCAGACTGCGACAGTTCCTGCCCAGACTGCCTACGTTCATACAACAACCGGTTGTTGCACGGCAGCTTGGACTGGCGACTCGCGCTGGACATGTTCGATCTAGCTGTTGGCAGAGACCTCGACCTCCAGCGGTGGCTGGCACATAGCGCCTCAGCTGCCGCGAACATTGCGGCCGCCGGGCAAGGAGCCTACGAAGTCATCGACCTAGCGGGGTTGAAGGCGCTACACAACGGGTTCGAGGGCAGGATCTCCATCCTCGGACATCCCTTGTGGCGGCGCGATTCCGACGGATGGAACCCTCTGCAGAAGGAGGCCCACTCTGCAGCAACGCGGATGTACCCGCGCAGCCATGCCGAGTTCTCGGACGTTCGCGAGGCACTGCAACGACCTTTCGGCACTATCAGTCAGCTGATCTCTGCTGATGCTCTCGGGCAAGTCCTGGCAAGCCAGTAGTCACCGCTGACTCTTCCTGGGCGGCGTCGATGAGGGCCGACGCCGTCCACCGGAGGAGATACCAGACCTCGTCTCTTACCCTTATTGCCCCCCGCGCAGCTCGTGATACTCCTCGGTGGTCATCTGCACCAGCCGCGAACAGCGGCCGTCCACGTTGTCCACGTAGCCGATCGACCGCACGTAGGGCGCGATCACCTGCACCTTCTGCAGCGGGGTGACGATCAGCAGCTGGATGCCGAGTTTGGCGAACAGCTCCAGCGCGTAGCGGGTCGAGGAGTCGGAGCCGCGGCCAAAGGCCTCGTCGATCACGGCGAAGCGGAAGTCGCGGGCCTTGTCGGCCCCCCATTCCAGCCCGAACTGGTACGCCAGCGACGCGGCCAGGATGGTGTAGGCCAGCTTCTCCTTCTGCCCGCCGGACTTGCCGTCGGAGTCCCGGTAGTGCTCCCATTCCTGATCGGTCTCGCGGTCCCGCTCGGAGGCGGAGAAGGTATACCAGTTGCGCACGTCGGTGACGCGCGAGCGCCAGGCGCGGTCCCCGTCGCTGTGGCCCTCGCGGCCCCGCAGCCGCTCGAGGATGGCCCGGACCTGCTCGTACCGCTCCTCGGAGTACTGCCCCTCGCCGCCGAACGCCTGGTCGGTGACCCCCCGCAGGTCGGCGCGGAACTGGCGGACCTCCTGGTTGACCGTGTTCTCCCGGTCCAGGCGCACGTACCGGCCGGGGTTGAAGTCGATCGCCCCCAGCGCCTCGTTGGTCTTCTCGATCTTCTGACCGATGTCATCCGCCTGGCGCAGCAGCCAGTTGTGGAAGCCGGCCAGCTCCCGGATCGTGTTCTTGCGCAGCTGCTCCTCGAACTCGCCCACGAACCGCGGGAGGTCGTCGTCGGCCAGGCGGGCGTGGAACCGCACGAACTCGTCCCGCGCGGCGATCGAGGCGTCCATCTCTTTGGTCTGGTCCGGCCACCGCCGGCAGATCTCGGCCATGGCCTGCTGGATACGGGTGGTCAGGGCGTTGAGTTCCCGCTGCGCCCGCTCCACGTCGGCGTCCACGGCGTCGCCCAGCGCCTGCTCGGCGGTGTGGGCCTCGTCCGCCGTCTGGGCGTACTCGGCGCCCTTGTCCTCGGTGTAACCCAGCCGCTCGCGCAGCTGCGGGTACACCTCCCGGGCGGCGTAGAGCAGCTCGTCGTCCAGCTCGGCCAGGGCGCGCTGGTCCCGCGCCATCTGCCGCGCCTCGTGGTCAATGCTGCTCTGCCACCGGCTGCGGTGATCGGCCAGTTCCCGCTCGTCCTCCGCCAGCGCGGCCCTACGGCTGTCGAGGTCGGCCAGCCGCCGGTCGATCTCGGCCATCTCGCTGCTGCCCTCGACCAGCCGGCGCCGCTCCGCCTCGGCGGACTCGGCGCGCGCCTTGGCCTCGGCCCAGTCCAGGTCCCGCCACGTGGTGTACTCCGCCAGGCGGATCAGCGCGGTGCGCGCCTCCCCCAGCGTGGCCTGGTCGCGTACCGCGGCGTCGAGCCGGGTGGCCCGCTCGGCGACCTCGCCCTCCAGCTGCGCGCGGCGGGCCCGCAGCGCGGTCACCTTGTCCTCGGTCCGCCAGCCCAGCACCCAGCCGCGGGCGTCGGTCGCGGACTGCCGGTCGTCCTTGACGTGCCGGCCGCGGGACCGGATCTGCCCCTGGATGGTCACAGCGCGGTCGGCGGCGCGGAACTCCTCCATGGTGTCCGCGCACCGGTGGTCGGCGCGGGCGTAGAGCTCCTTGGCCAGGTAGCCCCGCAGCGGGGAGTCGGCGATCTCGATGGTGTCGGCCAGCAGCAACCCCGCCGCCTGCGGCCGCTGCAGCGGCACGTGCCGCTCGGGCACCCGCTCGTAGACCAGCCGGACGCCCACCTCGCGCCCGTCGGAGCGGCGGGCGGTGAGCCGGCGCGAGTTCACCCACTCGGACACGCCCGCGTACAGGCTCTCCGGCACCAGCAGGGACAGGGCGAACCCACGCAGCACCCGCTCGGCCGCGCCGCGCCACTGCGCGTGCTCCTGGGCCACGTCCATCAGCTCGCCCGCGAAAGGCAGGTCGGCGGCGTCCACGCCGAGCTCGGTGCACAGCTGGTCGCGGACCTGCAGCTGCTCGGCGGGGATGTTGCTCGAGCGCCCGGACACGCTCTCCAGCTCCTGGGTCACCTCGCGCAGCAGCCGCCGGCGCTCGCCGTGGTCCATCACCAGGGCGTCGTGCCGGGTCTTGAGGTCGGCGGCCAGGGCGTCGAGCTCGGCCTGGCGGGCGGCGACGTGCTCGGCCAGGCGCGCGAACCCCGCCTCGTCGGTCACCGGATCCAGTCCGGCGCGGTGGAGGGCGTCGGTGAACCGGTCGCGACGACGACGACGCTCCTCGAACTGCTCCCGCGCCGCGGCGGCGTCCCGCTCCAGGTCCCCCACCCGGTTGCCGCCGGACTCGGCCCGCACGGTCACCAGGCCGTCGCGCTCGGTGGCCAGCTCCTGCGCCCGCCCGCGCATGCGGGCCAGCTCGGCGGAGGCGGTGGCGACCTCGTGACCCAGGGTGTCGATCTCGGACTGGCGCAGGGCCAGCCGCAGTTCGGCGAAGTAGGGCCGGATCGCCATCCGCTCGTCCCGCAGGCGCTCTCGGCGCCGGAGGGCGGCGTCGTAGGTCTCGATGGACTCGACCAGCGGCTCCAGCGCGTCGAGCTGGGTGCGGGCGCGCTTGACGGCGTCGTGGGCGCGGGTGAGGTCCTCGAAGTGCCGGAGGATGCCCTCGATCCGCGCCGAGGCGTCGGCGGGTTCGAGCATGTGGGTGCGGACGAACTCGTTGAGATCGCCGACCGACTTCATGGAGATGGTCTGGTGGAACAGCTCCATGGCCTGCTCGGACCGGATCCCCAGCAGCCGGCGCATCGCCCGGCCGTAGGTCGGGAAGTCCTTCTCCACCGCGGCGCCGGCGTCCTTGAGCCGGGTGAGCAGCGCGGACAGGTCGGTGCCGAAGTCGGTGAAGTCGCCCTCGATCGACAGCGCCCGGTCGGCGGTGACGAACCGGCGCCACGGCTGGCCGGTGGCGTCCTGCTGCTGGAAGACCTGCGCGAGGGTCACCTCGTCGCCGTAGCCCTCGTTGCGGAACACGCCCAGGATCACGGAGTACGAGCGCGCGTCCCGCAGCCCCACGGGCCGGACGGTGCCGGTGGCCTCGTTGCGCTCGGTCTTGTGGTGGCCCTCGACATAGGACCGCAGGGTGCGCTCCTTACGGGCGGCGCCGGCGGCCTTGTTGTAGTCGATCCGGTGCGAGGGCAGCATCAGCGTGCTCACCGCGTCCACGAGGGTGGACTTGCCGCTGCCGATGTCGCCGGTGAGCAGGAGCGTCTCCCCCGCCGGGTCCAGGTGCCACACCCGGGAGTCGAAAGTTCCCCAGTTGAGGACCTCCAGCCGGGCCAGGCGGAACCCGGGCCGGCCCTTGACCCCCAGCTCGACCGGGGAGAACAGGCCGCTGGCGGTGCCGCTTGTCAGGCCGCTAGTCATTCTGTGCCCCCGCTTCGGCGTACTCGGCGAGCTTGGCCGAGAAATCGGACAGGGTCTCGGCGTCGACGTACGCCTTGAGGATCCGGCGGACCTCCCACGTGCCCTTGCGGTCCTTGAGCTGGCGCAGGAACCCCATCCCGACGAGCCGGTTGATTGAGGCGTCCACCTGGTGGGCCTCGCGGGCCTCGTCGGTGCTGCGGGCCAGGAAGAGCTGGATCATCTCCACGATCTCGTCGTGGGTGAGCACCAGCTGACCGGGATCGCCCGCGGACTCGAACTCGGCGAGCCGCTTCCGAAGGAGGACCAGCAGCAGGCTGTCGGCGTAGGTCAGACTGCGGCGGCGGATCACCCGGGGAAGCGCGTCCTCGCCCTCCGGGGTGTCGGCGGTGCGCAGGTAGGCGTACCCCTCGTCGTCGTCGATCACCACCTCCAGGCCGACCACCGCAAAGTGGTCGCGGACGGCGCCCTGGTGGCGCACGAGGTCATCCCAGGCGTCGGTCTCCTGGTAGACCACGCCCTGCATGAGGCGGATGGCGCTGACGGCCACGGCTCGTTCGGGGGCGGCGCGGTCGGGCGTGGGGAGGTCGTGTGCGCTCATCGGCGCCGGACCTCCACCCGCGGCATCACCGCACGCATGGACCTGCCGGCCTCGTGGTACTGGATCACGGTCTCCTCGTGCTCGTTGGTGGTCACCTCGAGGTCGTCGTCCTTGAGCGCCAGGTAGCCGACGATCTCGGCCGCCCCGTGCTGTAGGGGGTACATGGTGACGATGTCCTCCAGGCGGGCGGTGCCGCGGACCGAGATCAGCGCCCGGATGCGGGAGGCCAGGCGTGCGGGGTCGACGACGACCTGGTCGGTCAGCACCGAGGTGTCGACCTCCTCGGCGTCAACAGGATCGAGCAGGCTGTTGACCTCCGCGGCGGGCCGGGCGGTAAACAGCGGACGATCGGTGGGCAGGGCGACGTCGACGGCAGTCTCCTCCAGCTCCAGCCCGATCTCCGGCAGCTCGCCCTCGCGGACCTGCAGCGCGGAGGTCTCAATCTGGCGCACCAGGTCCAGCACCCGCCGGTTCTCCAGCCAGACCTGGTCGTCGGTGAAGCGGCGCAGCTGCTCGGAGATGTTGCGGACCGTCTGCTGGGTGCGCTCGGCGGCCTCCGCCCAGCCGTGGTGGACGGTGCGCAGGCGCCGGTCCGCGCCGAGCTCGTCGATGCCGGTGAGGCGCTCGAGCAGCATGGACAGCTCCTCCTGGCCCGAGGTGGACAGCAGCAGGTCGTAGAAGGCCTGGAAGCTGCGGCCCTGGTCGGAGGAGTCGATCATGCTGCGACCGTGGACCAGCTCGGCCAGCAGCTCACCCTTGCTGCCCTGCCACATGGCAATGCGCTCGCGCGCCGAACGGTCCAGGGCGCGGAAGTTCTCCTCCACCTGGCGGAAGTCGGCCAGCAGCTCGCGGGCTGTGGTGGCGAACTGCTGGTAGCGCTCGCGGACCGCGGTGCGGTCCAGCAGGCCGGAGTCCGGGTCCTGGCGGAGCTGGTCGATCTCCCGCTCGATGTCCTGCTTGCGGCGGTCGAGCTGGTCCAGGCGCTTGGCGGGGTCGGACTCGGTGCCCTGGGCGATCTGGCGCAGCAGGTCCACCGCGGTCTGCAGGCGCGACTCGGTGCCGACGAAGGACGTTTCGGCGAGTCCCTGCACCCAGGCGTAGGCCTTCTCCAGCGCCGGGGTGGCGTCGTAGTGGATCTCGTCGGCGCCCAGGGGGTAGAAGCGGCGCAGGAAGCCCGCCTCCGGGCCGGCCCAGTCCGCCAGGTACTCGGCGGCCGTGCGCAGGAACCGCGGGTTCTCCGGATCCTGCGCGTTGATGGCGTACAGCTGATCGTCCAGCGCCGCCACCAGCTCCCCCTCCGAGCTCGCGCCGCGGCCCTCCTCCACGAAGAACCGGCCCAGCACCGTGAGCAGCAGCGGCGCGTGCGTGGCGCGCAGCATCCGCCAGGCGGGATGCCGCTCGCGCAGCGCCTCGATCTGCGCGTACTCCACGTGGGGCTCCTCGGGGCTGCGTGCTCGCTTGCATCGGAAGGGGCGCGTGGCCCATCGCCATGTGCGCCGGGAGGACAGCTTATGCCGGAGGTATGAGTTGGCCAGAATCGAGTGACGGCCCCAAGCGCTGGGACCGAGCGGAGGATAGGCCTCAAGCTGCCCGGCACCCCGCCGAGCAAGAATCTCCGAAAGTTGTCCGCAAAACGGCCAGACGACTGGTCAGATCTCGTTGTCGCTTTAGCTAAACAACACACCTGATCACGAGACGGTTTCCGCCCCTTACCTAGAGGGGCCTGTCAAGATTCTTGTGTCTGTGCACGCCCACGCTCTAGCTTCTACGCCCGCAGAAGGGGAAGTTAGCGCAGTACGAAGCTAACAACTAAACTACATCCAGATCCCGGGAGGCGAACGCTTGCGGCGAATTCGCGGGCCCAATTAAGCCAGAGGAAGATGAGCAGAGATGACACCGCCTAAAGCAGTAGACTCCACGCTTCGACCTTGGAGTAGCCTCGAAGAGAAAGGCTGGAAAACGGCAGTTATTGGAAACGGCTTGAGTATCAACCTCTGGGAGAAATTCAGTTACCATAGCCTATTTGACGAATCCAACCTTGAGCCTGAGGCGCGCGCAATTTTTGACCAGCTCGAGACAGCCAACTTCGAGTTATGTCTCGAGTGTCTCCAGCACGCTAATATTTCCCTTCGCGCACTGGGGGAATCCACGCACCCCGTAGACTTAGCATACATTAAGGTGCGCGATGCCTTGTTCAACACAGTCAGCAAGGTGCACGCCCCCTGGGATAGATTCCCCAAATCAACACTTGAACACCTCGCTTCGGAATTGAACAAGTACAGTAACGTCTTTACGCTAAATTATGATCTCATTCCGTACTGGAGCCAGTTCTCGAGCGAAGCGGCCGTCCCGACCATCGCCGATTACTTCTGGTCGAATGGCACATTATTCGACCCATTAGATACCAAGCTTTACAATCCAGCACGCACCTCTATATTCTATTTACATGGCGCCATACACTTGTGGCAAGAGACCCGTTCGGGCCAAAACGGTAAGTGGACGCGCGACGAGAGTCGGCTTCTAGAAATCAAAGGCAAGTATCACGCGTCGAAGACTAGACGCCCCCTCTTCGTCAGCGAAGGCAGTTGGAAACGTAAGCGTCAGTCTATCCGTCAGTCGCCGTACCTCGCGTTTTGCTACGAGCAACTACGCATGGACGAAAACCCCACCGTGATTTTCGGGAGTGCCCTGGGTTCGCAAGACGAGCACATAGTGAAGGCCCTGAATCTCGGAGAACCAAAGCCCATTGCTGTATCGGTTTTCCCGACTGACGAACCGACTATCATGGCCGAAAAGGCAACGATTGTGCGCTCACTCCCGAAGCATGAAGTGCTGTTTTTCGACTCAACTACTCATCCGCTGGGGCTGCCAACCTTACGGATCCCTACAGTGTGAACCCAAAGGATAGCTCTGGTAGCGCGCACGTCCGCAACAAATCCGCCCTGCCCTAGATGAGTATTGGCTCTTCTGCGGGCCAGACGTATTGGGCCTAGGAACTGGCAGCTGCTTGACGGCTAGGACGTCGTCGGAGCCACGGTTATTCGCGTTCAGAGCCACCTTCTTAGGCTCCTCCCCCTGGGTGTAACGGGCACCCGGCAGAAAGGAGCAATTGCGAGTGCTAACGGAGATCAAGGCGAAACTCGTCTTGCCGCTACGGTTTGCCGGAACGCAATCATCCGCAGCTATTCGTTCCAGCTCATCAATTCTCGACTAGGTTAAGCAACTCAACGTGTCACTACAGACGAATATACGAACGTGCCGTTATAAGATCGTACCTTCCCGGCAGGATGACCTAGCACCTCATCATCAGGCTCAATCGCGCCCTTGACCAAATCCTTCGAGCTTTTCGCCTAAACGGAGAAGCAGGTCGATACTAGACCGTTCTTCAAAAATTCTAGCTTCGAGTTCCGCCACCTTCTCCCTCTTATTCGAGATCTCACCGACGAGCTGATCAAAACCTGAAGCGTCGGGAAAACACACTCTCAGCTCCAAAAGCTCCTTCGGATCGAGCCTCGCGTGGCGTTTTCCGCTCTGCAGCCTTCGATAAGCCTCGCACATGTCAGACGTCATGAGAAAGTATCCTAGAACGAGCGGAGGAACACCGTCCTTTACCTTGAGCCCCACCCACTCAGTGGAGCCGATAGCTGCAGGGTCCGGATCTATGATGACTTTCCCGAGGTAGGGCTCAAGCTTAGAAAAGGCCACATCGCACCCTTGAAATCGAACCCTCTGACTCCCAATCTCATCTACGACTGGCGCCTCTGAACTGACCACCGCTTGCCTAGGCTTCACCATCTCGAGGTCAATCAGCCGCGTAGGCTCCTTGAGTTCGCCCTTTTCAACTGTCGAGAGTTTCACCAACTCAACAAATGTTGAAAGCTGCTCGCCCCCCTCGCCTACATCACCCACTGCCCCGCCTTGGTAGTCCCACAACCACCGGTACTTTGGATCCAGACGGATACCCGGCCTATGAGCGACAGCTTCGAGGGTCGTCCAGAAGCCGAGTGTCGCGGATTCTTCCGCCCCTGGGCCGCTCCGCCAGCTGCCCAGAACGGTGGCCGAGTCCGCCACCGCTGCATGATCGACCGCACCCTCGTCGTCCTCTGAATACAGATAATTAGTCGCCGCGAGGTCAGGTAGATTCTTGCGTCGCTTATAACCGACGGAAGCGGGTTCTGCCATGAAAATTGCCTCGTCGACCCAACCCAACTCACTAATTACAGCTTCGAAGACGGCTTCGTCGGAAAGCTTTTTCCCGCGACGATGAACGGCCAATTCGGCAAGCCTGTACGCCTCAACCTCTTCGGGCATCCGTTTCTCAGCTAGGACTATGCAGCACTTAGTACTCGTGAATGGCCTGAAAGCGTCGTATGGCAGAGACACTACAGCGCGAACCTTAAAGTGCTTGATCAGGAATGACCGCATTCCCTTTCCAGTAGAGGTATCGACAACAGCCTCTGGAAGAACACAGCAGAACGTGCCTCCGGGACGAAGCAGTTGGAACCATCGCTCGATGAAAATCGCCTCGCTTTGTGCGCGCCTCATCAAGTCGAAAGAATTCGCGATCTTGCGTTTCTCGTCGTCGGACACCTTAAGTGAGAAAGGAGGATTCGATAAGACCAAATCGAACTGCTCATTGACAGGTGCGCCGTAGCCTCCTTTAGCGGGCTTACTGGCAATCTCGGTTCCAAGTACGTTGTGCCGTCCATCGATCCAATAGTCGGAAAACGGCAACAAACCACTACTGATCCACGTATTAGCGCTCCCATCGCCGTGCATCACCATGTTGACCTTCGAGGAGAGCCCTAGGTCGTAATTGTTCTCAATTCCGAACAAGAACTCTTTCGCCCAGGCGTTACCATTTGTACCCGAAAACCACGTCTGATGGAATTCTTGGGTTCGCCGCGATAGGGCCGCAGCCGTGGAGGGCGAACCCACCTGGTCGTGGATCAGTTTCATGTACTCAATCAAGAAGCTGCCCGACCCGGCCGACGGGTCTATCACGAATGGCAAGCGCGGTCGACCATGTTGATCCTTCTTGGTTTCCATTGTTTCACGCGCACTGTCGGCTGCAGAACAGAGCTCAAGCATGAATCTTATTACTTTAACGGGAGTGAAGAACTGCCCCCTTGTTTGGGTGAAGTCCGAAGCCACAATCTGCTCGAAGAACTCTCCGAGAAGATCCCCTCGATGCGTGTTCTCGGTGACAGAGAGGCCCTCTAAGCGGCCCACTACGTAAGCAATTTTCTCGGGAGCGATTCTTGATATGTCAAATGCTGGCCCCATACTAGGACTGGGTAACGACAGATACGCGGTCTCAGCCTCGCGGTAGAGTTCGTTCAAACGATCAACTAGCTCTAAGGCTGGCTCCGGCGTAAGCGCGTCTCCCTTACGCTGAAATCTGTAAGCTGCGCCGGGCACCGTGGTGTTCTCGTCGTATATCTTGGCGAGAATCAGGCGAGTGATGAGAACGAAGACCTCGTTATTATTTGTGCCCCCTCCGCCCCAGATAACGTCATGAATCTCGTTCCTAACGCGGTTGAACTGCTGCGCCGAGGCGCCCTTGTTAAGCGGCCGCAACTTCCCGTCGTCAGCGGGCACGAATCCATAGAGGCTCTTTTCTGCGACCCCATAATTCCGTGGGAGTACGTCCGCGATCGGCTGGCCCGCTTCGTTCCAGGCCTCGTAAGAACTAAACGCTTCTGTATCGATGAGCATTATTCGCTCGGCGATACCATCTGCGTGGGGCTCAGCGGTGTAATATACGAGATATCGTGGCCTAGGAGCTTCGAGCATACTTAAACGAAAGAGCTGGCCATCGATTAACTTCAGGTCGGCGTCGAACTTGTCCGGAGCTTTACACTCAATGAACATGAAGGCATCTTGCGAGAGCTTTTCCTCCGCCCTTCCACGCACAAGGACATCAACTCTCCCGCCCTTGCCAGGTCGACCGACGGGCTTGTATACCCTCTCGATCTCGATTGTTTTTCCATTTGCTTTATACTCGAGCGAGCCCGAGAGTCGAAGCACCAAATATGCTCGAACCAGCTCCTCATTTGAGGCCTTTGCGCTACCACCGCTGAATCCGGGTGCGATCGGGTCCCGCCATACTCGTGTAAGATCATATTCGACGCTGCCGCTGGAATGGCTGTCCAACGAAAGACGGAGGACCTTGCCGTAACCGTCTTGAGCTTTGATCGCCGCGATTATTGCAGGCCGAAAGTCCGAATTCATCGTTTGTACGATTCCTATCTCGAAGTTGCTGCCTTCAGCGGCAACCCTAGCGCTCAACGGGACGCCCCCTAGTGCTGAGCATGCCCAGCTCTCCTCTGGCACCCAATAGCCTTGGAAGCCGTGCCCCCAGTCGGACTCGAACCGACACTGAAACGGTTTTAAGCCGTCTGCCTCTGCCAATTGGGCTATGGGGGCTAAACCGGCGTTAGCCAGCCAGGCGGGTTAGCACCGACATCGCGATACCATCCAGGATGTCCTTCTCACTCACCGTGATCTCAGTGATACCAGCCCGGTCCGACATTGCGTCACACAGGGCCTGGACCACGATCGCGCCCCCGCCAATCACGTCTGCACGGCCCGGGTGCATCGCCCCCAGCGCCCGGCGGTCGGCCACCGTGGAGGCCACCAGCTGGTCGCACACCTCGCGCATCCGGTCCAGCGGGATGACGCTGCCGTGGATCCGCTCGGGGTCGTACTCCCCCAGCCCCTGCGCCAACGCGGAAAGAGTGGTGAAGGTGCCGGCCACGCCCACCCAGCGCGCGGCGCGACCGACGGTGACGTCGCCGGCCTCGGCCAGCGCCTGAGCCACCACCAAACGGGCTTCGGCGAGTTCGTCGGCAGTGGGCGGGTCCGAGTGGAGTACCCGCTCGGTGATCCGCACACAGCCGATGTCCAAACTGCGAGCGCCCAACAACCGCACCTCGCCGCCGATGAGCTCGCCCACCACGATCTCCGTGGACCCACCGCCGAGGTCGGTCACTACGAACGGCCCGTCTCCAGGCCGCAGGTCCGACACCCCGCCGGCGAAGGTCAGCTCGGCCTCGGTCTGCCCCGAGATCACCTCAGCTTGCGCCCCCGCGAAGTGCCGACCGAGCACCTCGGCGGTCATCCCGAAAAACTCGTCCTTGTTACGAGCATCGCGGGTGGCGGAGGTGGCGACCATCCGCACCGACTGCACGCCGAGCTCCGCCATCGTGGCGGTGTAGCCCGTCAGAGCGGTACGGCACCGGGAGAGGGCACCGTCCGAGAGCCGACCGGTCGCGTCGACGCCCTCGCCGAGCCGGATGATCCGCATCTCGCGCGTGACGTCGGTGAGCCCGGCCTCGCCGGGGCCACCCTCGGCGACCAGCAGGCGGATCGAGTTGGTGCCGCAGTCGACCGCGCCTACACGAACTGAATCAACACCGCCGGGCGTGGTCACTGCTCGTCCATCGCGAGGTAGTCGGGCACGCCCAGCTCCTCGGGCGTCGGCCAATCCTCCGGCAGCGCTGTGCCGCGCAGCCCGGCCTCGCAGGCCAGCGCCACGGACTCGTCGCCCAGCCACACCACGCCCGGCCCCTCGGCCAGTGCGTACGCCATGAGCACGTGCAGGCACTTGACGCGCTCGGGCATACCGCCACCGCTGAAGTCCGTGCCCAGGTCCTCGATCTCGTTGCGCTTGGCGAGGAACCGTTCGTGCGCCTGCAGGTAGTTGGCGGCCAGCTCGGGCTCCTGGGCCAACCTCGTCGTCATCCCCCTCATGATCCCCGCGGACTCCTGCCGACTCGCCTCGGCGGTGAGCCGCGGATCGGTGAGGTAGTACAGCGTGGGGAACGGGGTGCCGTCCTCCAGCCGCGGCGCGGTCTTGACCACCCCGGGCTGGCCGTCGGGGCTGCGGTAGGACACCTCCAGCACGCCCCGCGGCGGCCGACCCAGCTGAGCCTGGATCGCGTCGAGGTCTTCGCTGGACACGCTCTGCTCGGCGCTCACGCTGGGGGGTCCTCCTGTGATTGATCTTGGACGCCGCCCGGGATGGGGGCGGCGGGGTCGTCGGCGCCGGGCACGCCGGGCACGACCGGCACCGGCGGCGTGTCGGGGCCGCCGGGGATGGACGTGCCCTCGAGCACCGTCGAATCCTCCGGCATGATCGGCTCGGCGGGCTCGGCGATGGAGTTCCACACGCGCGTCTGCCACGGCTGCGCCGCCAGCTCGGCGGCCTTCTGCTCGGCTACGGCCTGCTCGATCGGGTCGACCATGGACACGCGGTACGGGGTCTCCCCCGGCTTCACTGCGCCAAAGCGGATGCGCGCCTGCTGCTCGATGTACGCCGGGTCCGAGAGCATCTGCTCCTCGGCCTCGAGCTCGGCGATCGTCGCCTCCAGCGCGGCCCGCTCCTGCGCCACGGTCTTCTCGTCGCGCAGGAACTGATAGTGATTGCGCAGCGGGAACGACACGGTGACCAGCAGGATGATGGCGACGACGGCGAGGAGTCCGATCCGCCGCGGGGTGTAGTTCCGCGGGCCCAGCAGGGTGTCGGACAGGTCCGTGCGCGTGGTGAGGCGATGGGCCTCCGGATGCGCGGTGGTGCCGACCCGGCCGGAGCGGGCAGAGGCCGGGACGGGCCGGTCCCGTTCGCGGCTCGGCGTCCGCCGGCGGGTCGGCTCCCGGCGGGTGGGGTCGGCGGGCTGGTCGGCCCCGCTCTGCCCGTCGACCCCGTCGCGGCCGACGGCACCCGGGCCGCGGCCGGTGCTGCTCCCCCGATCGGCGGCGGTCCCACGGCCCGTCCCGTTCGCACGGCGACGAATGGCACCCGACGCCTCCCCGGGCCGCCGGGACGACGCGCGATCGCGTGCGTCTCCCCGGCGGTCCGAGGGGCGGGGCGGGCGGGCCATGCGCCTTCCTTTCCGACTACGTGCCCGTCAGCGGTGAACTGCCGACGGGCGGTGTTGGTGCCGTCAGGCGTTGAAGCGCGGGAACGCCTCGGCGCCGGCGTACCGGGCGGCGTCGCCGAGCATCTCCTCGATGCGCAGCAGCTGGTTGTACTTGGCCACGCGCTCCGAGCGGGCCGGGGCGCCGGTCTTGATCTGGCCACAGTTGCAGGCCACGGCGAGGTCGGCGATGGTCGTGTCCTCGGTCTCGCCGGAGCGGTGCGACATCATCGAGGCGTAGCGGTTGCGGTGGGCCAGGTCCACGGCGTCCAGCGTCTCGGTGAGGGTGCCGATCTGGTTGACCTTGACCAGCAGGGCGTTGGCCAGGCCCTTCTCGATGCCCTCGGCCAGGCGCTGCGGGTTGGTGACAAAGAGGTCGTCGCCGACCAGCTGGACCTTGTCGCCGATCATGTCGGTCAGGGTCTTCCAGCCGTCCCAGTCGTCCTCGTCGAGCGGGTCCTCGATGGAGACCAGCGCGTACTTGTTGACGAGCTCGGCGTAGACGTCGGCCATCTCGGCGGCGGAGAGCTGCTTGCCCTCGAAGTGGTACTTGCCGCCGGAGTAGAACTCGGTGGCGGCGACGTCCAGCGCGAGGGCGACGTCGGTGCCGAGCGAGTATCCGGCCTTCTCGATGGCCTCGGCGATGAGGTCGAGCGCGGCGGTGGTGGACTCGACGGAGGGGGCGAACCCGCCCTCGTCGCCCAGACCGGTCGAGAGGCCGCGGTCCTTGATGACGGTCTTGAGGTGGTGGTACACCTCGGTGCCCATGCGCAGGGCCTCACGGAAGGTGGGCGCGCCGATGGGGGCGATCATGAACTCCTGAACGTCGACGCCCGAGTCGGCGTGGGCGCCACCGTTGAGGATGTTCATCATCGGCACGGGCAGCACGTGGGCGTTGGCGCCGCCGATGAAGCGGTACAGCTCGAGGCCCGAGGACTCGGCGGCGGCGCGGGCCACGGCCAGCGAGACGCCGAGGACGGCGTTGGCGCCAACGGTTGACTTGTTGGGGGTGCCGTCGGCGTCGAGGAGGGCCTCGTCCACGACGCGCTGGTCCTCGGCGGGGATGCCGATGACGGCGGGGGCGAGGACGTCCAGTACGGCCTCGACGGCCTTGGTGACGCCCTTGCCCATGTAGCGGTCGTCCTCATCGCGCAGCTCCACGGCCTCGTGGGCGCCGGTGGACGCACCGGACGGCACGGCGGCGCGGCCGAACGAGCCGTCGTCCAGAAGCACCTCCACCTCGACGGTGGGGTTGCCTCGCGAATCGAGGATCTCCCGGGCTCCGACCTGCTCGATAAGCGCCATCTGTGCTCCTTGGGGGAAGTTCGTGGGTTCGTGTGCGTGGCCGGCGCCGCTAGGCGGGCGCAGTCCGCTGGCCATTGTTCCACGTCGGTCCAGAGGGCGGGACGAGGCTGGGCCGGGGGCGCTCACCCCGCCCCCTCCCGGCCGGCCTTCGCCCCCTCCGGGGTTGCGCGTCCCCTGTGTACGTCGCCTGCCCGGGTACGCGTCCGGTGTGGTCCATTCCGGGCGCGTACCTGCGCTCAGGTCGCAGCAGCGCCCGCCCGACCCGCGGCCGGACCGCGAACTGCCGCCTTCCAGCACCGGTTGATTCGTATTACGATACTGCCTATGGAACGGAAGATTCAGGGCAAGCCCGTCTCGGAGGAACAGCTCGACGCCTGGGTTGCCGAGGCCGAGGAGGGGTACGACCCCGCCTGGCTGAAGAAGCGGAAGGGTCGCCCGGCCCGAGCAGAACACGCGGCCCAAGTAGTTCCGGTCCGATTGACAGAAGCCGAACTCAAGGCGGTGATGGCCCGAGCGGATCGGGAGCACCTCAATCGATCAGAGGCGATCCGAAGGGCCCTCGCAGAGTGGGCCGCCGCCTCGTGATCATTCGTCGATCCGCGCGAAAGCACGGCATCGCTGACGACGACATCGTGACTGCTGCGGAGTCAGCCCTATTCGCCGCGCCGCTAGACGACGATCACCCCCAGCGAGTTCTCGTGCTGGGGTTCGACTCACAGGCCCGCGTCCTGGAATTGGTTGTACTGCGCTACGACGACGGGACCCGTGAGGTCATTCATGCAATGAAGGCGCGCCGAACCTATCTCGACTTGATCGACTAGTTGTTGGGGTGCTGGGTGTGCCCGGATGCCAACGGGCCCCGGCCAGAGTTCCGGCCGCGGCGGGTCGTTGTCGTCGTCGTCATCGGACCCAAGCGCCGTCCACGCCACGCGGACTCACGCCGGCTCCCCACGCTCACCTCTGCGGCCCGGCGTCTCGGCAGCTGGGCCGGATGCGCGCCATCCGACGCCGTCGGTGACGTACCCGGCCCCTAGAGTGAGCCCGACCCCGCCGGGACCACCCAGGAGAACACCGTGGACTCACCTGCCCTCGCTGCCGCCCGCAACCGGGGCGGCATCTGATGGCGGCCCGGTCCGCGCGCAAGGCAACCACCAAGCGCAAGACGAGCTCGCGCAAGGCCACGACCAGGAGCAAGCCCACCTCCCCCCGGGCCAAGCCTGCCAAGAGGCCCAGCGCGGCGCTGGCGGTTCCGTTGATCCCTGCCGGCCAGCGAGTGTGGCTGCTGGAGCTCCCGTGGGGAGGATTCGGCGGCGGGACACCGGCCGGGGTGACCTACTACAAGTCGCTCACCGCGCACGCCTACGTCGGCACCACCCTGCCGAGCGCACTGGAGCCCTACGCCAGCAAGCCCTACTCCTACCTGCGGTGGCTGGAGGACGAGCTCAACGGCAGCGAGGGCCCGGGCGCGACCGCCGCGCCGTTGACGCTGCGCCCGGAGCAGCACGCGGACGTGGACGCGATCGTCGCCGCCGCCGAGCAGCAGTTCCGGCAGGTCCACCTGGCCAACGACGTGGGCACCGGCAAGACCCTCATCGCGGTGGCGGCGGCGAAGTCCATCGCTAAGTTGCGCGGCGCACACACGGTCCTCGTGACGGTGGACCGGCCGGCCCGCATCACCATCCCGTCGTGGCGGCGCACCATCGCCGCCCTGGGGGATGGCGACCTGCGGTGGATCATCATGTCCTCCGACAGCCTGGGCAAACTCATGGCCCGGAACGGGCGCCCGCGGCTCAAGGTGGACGTCGCGGTGATCGACGAAGCCCACCAGTTCCGGCACGCTAGCAAGCGCACCAGCTACATGCGGCGGCTGACCCGCATGGACGGCCCGCACGACAAGGCCCCGTTCGTGCTGTCGATCACCGCGACCCCGGGCCATCACCCTGGGGAATGGGGATACCTGTCGTCGCTGTACGCGCAGGTGCACGGCGATCCACCAGCCGCGTGGTCGGACTTCGGCCGGGCCCTGGCCGAGCGGGGCGTGCCCCTGGAGACCTCGTACGGCAAGTGGACGTGGACAGCGGAGTCCAAGGAGTCGCTGCAGACCCAGCAAGCTGCGATCAGCGACGTTCGAGACATCCTGCTGCGACACGATCCGCCGCTGATGCTCACCCGGTCGGCGCCGTGGGGCCCGCCGCCGTTCGACGTGGACCTGGTGGAGCTGACCCCCGACCAGTGGCGGGCCTACGAGCTGGAGTGGGGCGACTTCCAGAGAGAGATGCAGCTCGCCAGGACGGGCAACAACGTCGCCCGCGGGCTTGCTGCGTTGGTGCGGCTGCGGCAGAAGGCGTCGATGATCCGAGTCGAGCACACGGTCGCGGCGGCCAAGGCCGAACTGGAGCGCGGCTACCAGGTGTTGATCGCCACCGAGATGGTGTCCACGGCCGCGCACCCGGTGGCCGAGCTGCTCGAGGCCGACGGGATTCCGGTCGCACGGATCTACGGCTCGAACCCGCAGGCCGAGTCCGAGCGGATGCGGTTCCAGCGGGGCGAGGCGCCGGTGGTGGTGTTCAACACGCCCACCGCGATCAACCTGCAGGCCCGCGAGCAGTTCGCCGACGGCTCGTCCGCGACCGCGACCCCGCGCAGGGGCTTCTTTCACCAGGCCCGTTACTCGGGGCTCCTGGCCGAGCAGACGATGGGCCGCGCACACCGGAATCATCAGGTGTGCGCCTGGTCGCTCTTGGCGGCGGCCGGCACGATCGAGGAGAAGGCAGGGACGGTGATGCTGTCCCGCCTCATCGCCTCGGCGACCAGCACCGATGCAGATGCCTCCACCTTCTCCGAGGTGGCCCGGGTGTTCGGGATCGACTGGATCCCCGCCGTCCGACTGGCGGAGGAACTCGGTTAGGGCAATGTGCAGCAATTCTTGACCATTGACCGCCCGCAGGCCGAGTCATAGCGTGAGTTAGTAACCCAGCTGCACCGCTCTGGTACGGCACGAAGAAAGGTGCCCGTCATGGACTCGATCGGAAGCGTCATCATCGGCGTGGGAGGCGTCATCAACATGCTGCTCGCCGCCGTCGGCTCGGGAGGGCTCGCCGGCTCGCTCACCGAAACCGTCTACATCCCACTGCTCGGTTCGGTCGCGCCCGACTTCACCTTCTGACTCCGGAACCGCCGGCCATCGCGAAGATCGCCATTCTCCCGGTGGTGACGATCCCCTTCGCCGCGTGCAGACGCGGCACCCGGCGCTGAACCGCGACCGGATATTGACCTTGTCACAGTGTCAAGGTTCAAGATCGGGGTATGAGAATCGGACAGGTCGCCCGGATCGTCGGGATCAGCGCGCGCAGCATCCGGCACTACCACCGGGTGGGCGTGCTCCCCGAGCCCGAGCGCACCACCGGCGGGTACCGCGAATACAACGTCGCCGACCTTGCGCGGATCGCTCGCATCGCGTTCCTCTCTGACTCGGGCGTGCCGCTGAAGGACATCCGGGCAATGCTCGAGCCCGCCGGCCGAGACCACACCGGTGGCGCACATCAAGGCGACGCGGACCTGCGAGCTGACCTCGACGCCCTCCGCGCCGGGATCGACCGGCAGATCGAGGCGCTGGTTCGCAAGCGGAAGCGGCTGGACGCGATCGCCGAGCGGGCCGCCGCCGGCCTGACGCCCGGGTTGGTGCCGGAGTCCGTGGCGCACGCGCTCGACCTCTGCATCGCCGAGTCGGCCGGCGATCCGCAGCTGGCCATGCTCGTCGAGCGCGAACGCGACATGCTCGATCTCGCCGCACTGAGCGGGGCGTTCCCCGCCGAGCTCGCCGTCGCCTACACGGCTGTGGCGACCGACCCGGCCCGCCGTCGCGGTTACCTGGACCTGCTCACCGGGTTCCAGCGACTCGAGGGCCGTCGCCCCGCCGACGTCGAGCCGGAGATCTCCCAGTTGGTCCACACGCTGCTCGCCGACGACGCGATCCGCGGGATCATCACCGGCGCCCCTGCCGACGTGCACGCCCTGTCCACCGGGCCCACGCTCGAGCAGCTGCTGCCCGACCCTGCCCAGCGCGAGGTCCTGCGGCGCACGTTCACCGCCTTGGGAGTGCACTCATGATGAGAAGACTCGTGCCGGCGATCGCTCTCCTCGTCGTCGTCTCCGACGCGGTCCTCCTCGCCACCGGGGTGATCGGACCCACGGTCGCGCTCGCCCTGTTCCTCGCCGTCGAAGTCCCGCTCGGGGCGCTGGCCGTGGCCGGCTACGTGCGTCGCTACCGCGCCCTCCGCGCCAGCGCCGACACCCGCCGAGCGGCACTACGCGCCCTCGCCGCCGACGACCCCTACCTCCGCCTGGCCGCCACCGAGGGCCGCTCACTCGCGTCGCTGGCCCGCTGGGTGACACGACGGCCGGACGTCCCCGCCGGCGCGGTGGCGATCGGCTACGCCCGCGGCACGCTCGGCATCCCGATAGCGCTGGCGATCGCGGCGACCATCGAGCTGGTAGCCCTGCACCTGCTGGTGCCCTGGCCCGCCGTTCGGCTGGTGCTGGACCTGCTCGGTGTCTACGGTCTGGTGATCGTGCTGGGCTGGCTCGCCGGGCGGATCGTGCGGCCGCACCTCATCGACGAGGTCGAGCTGATCCTGCGTAATGGGCCGCACGTCTGTGCGCGGGTCCCGCTCACCGCGGTGGCCGGCGTGCGGCGCGAGCGGCGGCTCTCCCCCACCGACACCGGGATCACGGACGAGGCGGGCGGCGGTGCGTCGCTCACGCTACCCGGGCCCGATGGGACGAACCTGGGCATCCAGATCGCGCAGCCCGTGACGGCGTCCGTCCCCGGTCGTCCCTGGAGCGCGCCCGTGCCGCACGAAGTGTCCGTGCTGAGACTGCAGGTCGACGACGCCGAAGCGGCAGAAACGGCGATCGCCGCGGCCGCGCGGGTGATCCCGGCTTGCAGCCCCCGGGGCGGCGCGCCGGTTACGCGCCGCCGAACCACGCCCGGCTGAGCTCGGCGTACCGTCCATCCGCCGCCAGAAGCTCGTCGTGCGTGCCGGACTCCACCACGCGACCGCGGTCCATCACCAGGATCCGGTCGGCGGCCGCAGCCTGACTCAACCGGTGCGCCACCACCAGACCTGCCCGGCCCGTGAGCACCGCGGCGGCGGCCGCGTCGAGGCGGCGGGCACCCGCGGACCCGGCCTCGGCCGTGGCCTCATCGAGGATCACCACGTCCGGGTCGGCCAGTTCGACGCGGGCCAAGGCGATCATCTGAGCCTGCATGGGGTCGAGCGCATGTCCGCCCTCACCAATGATGGTGTCGACCCCGTGCGGTAGGTCGTCGACCCACTCCGCACCGACGGTCTCCAGCGCGGCGCGCACCTCGGCGAGGCCGGCCTCGGGCCGGGGCGCGCGGACGTTCTCGACCACAGTGGCGGCAAAAGTGTGCACCTCCTGCGACACCATCGTGACGTGCTGCCGCAGGGCGACCGGATCCACGTCGGACAGCGGGACCCCACCCAGTCGCGCACTCCCCCGCGTCGGGACCACCGACCCCGCGGCGACCAACGCCAGGGTGCTCTTGCCGGCGCCCGTGGATCCGACAACAGCGACCACCTCGCCCGGCGCGAGAGTCAGGTCCACGTCGATCAGAGCCGGAGCGCCCCCGCCATAGGTGTGGGTGACGTCAGACAGCTCGAGCGGGCCGGGCCCGGCGGCGCTGGCGGCGGCCACCGTGGTGGCGGACGGTGTGGCGGTCCCCAGTCTGGCGGTGCGCTCGGGCACGGGCATGGTGATGACTCCGACCATCCGCACCAGCGAGGCACCGGCGGACTGGACCTGATCGACCATGCCCACCAGCGCGCCGATCGGGTTGAACAGCCGATGGAACAGCAACGCGGCGGTCGTCACGGCACCGGCGGTGATGGCGCCGGAGTCCACGAGGAAGAACCCCACGACCAGCAGCAGCCCGAGGACGGTGACCTCGGCGCGGTTGTTGCGGCTGAAGGCGCGGGTGACGAAGTGGAACACCTGGATGGACAGGTCCCGGGCGCGGGCGGAGGCGGCGGTGATCCGTTCCAGCTCGGAGTCCTGGGCGTCGTAGGCGTGCAGGGTCCGGGACCCGGAGATCCCGCCGAGGAGACGGCTGGCCCGGGTGCCGAACGCGGCGCGCTCGGCGGCATAGATGGGGCCGGACCGGGGCAGGTACCAGCGCAGGGTCGTCCAGTACATGGGCAGGGCGAGCAGCCCCACCAGCCCGAGCCGCCAGTCGACCGTCGCGAGCCCGACCCCGGAGACGATCACGGTGAACGCCGACTGCACGACCAGCGGGATCACGGCGGTGGCGGCCTGGCTGATCTCGCGGGCGTCCTCGGCGACGCGCGAGACGAGGTCGCCGGTCTCGGTCGTCTCCATCTGCGCCGCGCCCAGGCGCAGGGAGCGGTCCATCACCATCTCGCGCAGGCGCGCGACGGTCGGTTCGGTGAGCCGAGCGAGCCACGCCTGGCCGGCCCAGGTGCAGCCGGCGCCCACGACGCCGGCCACGGCGATCGCGCCCGCGCCGATCCACACGGCGGTGTAGTCCTCGCTGCCAGGCAGGTCGTCGACGAGCTGGCCGATCACCCACGGCGCGACGAGGCCCGCCACGGATCCGATCA
This sequence comes from Dietzia sp. IBK-p2-15D, assembly GCF_057773105.1. NCBI lineage: Bacteria > Bacillati > Actinomycetota > Actinomycetes > Mycobacteriales > Dietziaceae > Dietzia > Dietzia sp. IBK-p2-15D. The sequence goes on along the minus strand of NZ_JBYMTK010000005.1, from coordinate 138,375 downwards.
GCCCGGCCAGGCACACCAGCGCCAGGTATCCGCGCCGCTGCCGGAGCAGCGGCCACAGGACGGCCAGGGACTCGCGGCCCGTCGCCAGCGGCAGCGTGCCGGAGGCGATCAGCGCGTCATCGCCGTGTGTCAGCCCGACGGTCTTCGCCGTCTCGCCGGTCGTCATCTCGCGGGTCGTCCCCGTCTCGGTGGTGCTCATCGGTCGACCGCCGTCCGGTAGGAGGCCGACGCCTCGCGCAGTTCGAGGTGGGTGCCCGAGCGCGCCTCGCCGCTGCGGGGCAGGTGGACCACCCGATCGGCGGTCGCGAGGAACGGCGGCGACGACGTGACGATCAGCGTGGCCTGCCGCGGCCGACTCGTCCGCAGTCGGCGGACGGCCTGGGCGATCTCCCACTCGGTGACGGCGTCGACCGCACTGGTCGGTTCGTGGAGCACCAGCACGTCCGGGTCCGCGTGGAGGGCGCGGGCGAGCACGATCCGCTGGCGCTGACCGCCGGAGAGGTTCCGCCCGCCTTCCTGCACCGCGTGGTCGAGCCCGTCGGGCAGGTGCTCGATGATCTCCGCGACGGCCGAGGCGCGCAGAACCTCACGGGTAATCGGGGTGGCGGCCTCGCCACCGGCACCGGGCTCACCGAGCTCGTCGTCGTCCCCCGGGCCGCCATGTCCCGAACCGCCGACCCCCGGGCCACCGAGCTCGTCGTCGTCCCCCGGGCCGTCGTGCCGCATCGCGATGTTCGAACGGATGGTGCCGACGAACAGATCCACTCGGTGCGGCGCGGCGACGAGATGCTCGGCGATGGCGGGTGCCAGGTGACTGCGTCGGTGCCCGCCCACCAGGACGGCGTCGGCCCCGTCGCCGTGCCCGGCGATCGCCAGGGTGACGGCGTTCGCGGCGGCGGGCTGATCGGCCACGAGCGCGACGACCTCCCCCTCGGCGACCTCCAAGTCGAGGGAGCGACCATCGGGCAGCGCCAGCCCCCGCACCTCCAACCGCGCCCCCGCGGGGACTTCGTCGCCGGAGTCGTCGACCGGTGCCGACCCCAGCAGGTCGACCAGCCGCTGCGCCGCGCCGTGGGACCGGGCGGAGATCGACACCATCTGGGTGATCATCCGCACCGGCTCCTCGAAGAACACGGCCACGCCCACCACGGAGACGAGCGTGCCGATCTCCATCTCCCCGGCCAGGACGCGGTAGCCAGCGGCCAGCAGGACCAGCGCCAGGACCACGGCCATCCCGAGCGAGCCGATCCCCTGGACCCGCCCTGTCCGCTCGGCGGTGACGATCCCCGCCGCGGCCGCCTCCTCGGACGCCGTGCGGTACTGCTCTGCGGCCCAGCGCTCCCCGCCGCCGGCCTTGAGCACGCGCAGGCCCGCCATGATGTCGGTCGCGCGGCTGCTCGCCCGCCCGATCGCGGCCTGCTGGGCGGTGCTGTGCCGGGAGATGGTGCGGCTGGGCAGGGCCACCAACACCAGGCTGAGCGGGACGCCGATGAGCACGATGAGCCCGACCAGCCAGTCGGTCCACAACAGGTAGACCGAGATCCCCACGATGCTGATCACCGCGGACCCGCCCAGCGCGATCTGCCGGAAGACCAACGCGGCCACGTCGGCGTCGGCCGAGCACACCGAGAGCACGTCACCGGAGCTCGCACCGTCCATCGCGCGGCGCCGGGTCAGCGGCACCCGCGTCACCTCGACCCGCAGGTCGTGCGCCTCCTCCTGCAGGGCCCGATTGCTCATCCGGGCGCCGAACCGGTAGCCGAGGCTGAGCACGGTGAACAGCGCGATGAGCCCGACGACCGACCACAGCAGGGCCCACCGGTCGAGCGGGATGATCGCGACGTCGACGATCACGCCGATCGCGATGGGCACCAGCGCCTCGCACAGCTGCCACAGGGTCATGAGCACCAGGCCGGGGACCACCAGGTGCCGGCGGCGCCGGACCGCGCGGAGCAGGAGTCCGTTGGCGGTGGTCGGCGCATTCGCCGGGGTCGGGGCGCCCGCGGACTGCCGGCGCGTCGACGTCGGTGCTGACATGGGTGTGGGACTCCCGCCGTTGGTGATCTCGCCTGCAAACTCGGCCGACTCAGCAGCGTAGTTCGCGGCGCCCACGCAGCGGCGCCCACACCTCACCTGTCGGATTGCGCCTCACCTGCGGGGCCCCGTAGGTAAGTCGCATCCCGATGGGTGAGGCAGTCCCCAGCGTGGCGTCCCCCTACTGCGCCCGCTTACGGCGCGGTCGTCCCCACCGAGTAGGCGGCCGCCGCGTCGCGCACGTCCATGACGTATTCGCGCGACGCGTTGTAGGCGAGCACGGCCCGCTGCCAGTTCTCGGCCTGCGAGAGGTCTCCCCCGTTCGTGCACAGCAGGCGCGCGGCGGACACGGCGGCGTCGTCGATCTGGTTCGGATCGGCGCGCCCGTCGCCGTCGGCGTCGACGCCGTACTTGCGCCACGATTCGGGGATGAACTGCATCGGCCCGACGGCCCGGTCGTTCTCGGTGTCGCCGTCCAGCTCGCCGCCGTCGGTGTCGGGGATGTCGGCGAAGCCGGGCGAGCCGTCGAGTTTGATGCCGATGATCGGCGGGAGCGCGTAGCCGTCGTCACTCAATGACGCCCCGCGGTACCGACCGTGCCGCGTCTCCACGTGCCCGATCCCGGCGAGCGTCGTCCAGGCGAGGTTGCACTCGGGACGGGTCTGCCGCATGGTCTCGGCGGCGTTGCCGTAGGCGGCGAGCGCGGCGACGGGGATGTTCATCGGCTCGTTGAGGCCCGCCGCCCACTCGCGCAGCTGGTCGGAGGTGCGACCGGGCGCGTTGATGTCGACGCTCGGCACCGGGGCCCCGGCGGCGGGCGGAATGCCCGGGGGGATGGGGGTCGGCGCCTCGCGGGTGGGCCCGTAGGAACACGACGACGACAACACGGCAACGGCGACCAGGCCCGCGAGACTCGCGGTGGCGCGGGGGGTCAGGGTGGGCATCGCGCTCAAGTCTGCCCGAGCGGGGCCCGGCAGCGCGTCGGGGTATCCCCCGATTCCAGGCGGGCCGGCACCTCGCGCGTCCGGGCAGCCGCGGGCGCCGAGGTAAGCGGCGGGCCCGCCGCGGTCAGCCGCCGGCGCCGAAGCCCCCGGCCAGCGCGGTGAGCTCGTCGAGCAGCGCGTCCCGGCTGATGGCGGGACGGTCCAGCACCCACCGCACGGCGATGTTCTCCACCGCCATGACGATCACCCACGCCCGGGCCGCCGGGTCCCCGCTCGTGGCGCCGGCGGCCGCGAGGTAGACCGCCAGGAGTTCGCGGACCCGCTGCTCGAGGGCGTGCTGCGCCGCCCGGTGTCGTACCGCGGGCAGTTCCTCCCACATGATGCGCAGCAGTCCGGCGTCGGCCTCGAGCGCGGTGAGCAGGGCGTCGGCGATCGACCGGGCCGTCGCCGGGCTCTTCACGTCGACTGGGCCCGTGGCCGAGAGCGATGCCGCGACCCGGTCGGAGATCTCCGCCGACCACCGGTCCATGACCACCGCGACCAGCGCGGACTTGTCCGGAAAGTACTGGTACAGCGAGCCGGGGCTGACCTCCGCCTCGTCGGCGACGCGGTTGGTGGTGAACGACTCGTAGCCGTCGCGCACGAGCACAACGCGAGCAGCCTCCACGATCCGCTCCACCATCGCGCGGGATCTCGCCTGCTTAGGCACCCTTCTCATGAACGCGAATTGTATGCGAGTAAAAACTCGCGTCATAGTCATGTCATGACCGTGACGCCCGAGAAGACAGCCGCCGTGATGCCGTACCCCCAGCGCTTCCGGGAGGGTGAGGAGCGTGGCCGTCGCCTCGGACGCGCCCTCAAGCCCATCGCCGGCGTGGGCCACCTCGACGAGAAGCTCATGGACCGGATCGGTCGCGATTACTTCGAGCGCGACGATCTGGGCGATCAGCTCGCCCGCGCCATGCGGCTGCGGTCCGGCGAGCCCGGCGCGGTGACCCGCCGCCAGCTCGACGAGGCGCTGCACTCCGGCTCGGCCGGCCTGCCCGACGACGCGCCTCAGATCCTGCGGGACTACATCGCGCACCTCGAGGACACCCCGGACTGGGTCGACTGGGACAAGGTCGAACGGGGACAGAAGGCCTACCTGCGCTTCGGCCAGAACGCCGCCGACATCCTGCTGCAGCTGTCCCTCATCGGCGGCTACCGGTTCGGCGGCCCCACCGACCTGCTGGTGGCGACCGGCGGCCTGACCGGCGAGACCACGCTGCGCCGCCTGGCCGAGACCAGCCACTGGACCATGTCCCTGTCCATCCCCGACGGGTTGCGGCCGGGCGGTGAGGCGTGGCGCCTGACCGGCCACGTGCGGGCCATGCACGCGGTGGTCAACAACGCCATGGAGCCGCGCTGGGACAGCCAGCGTTGGGGCCTGCCCATCAACCAGAGCGACCTGGCCTCGACCCTCGGCCTCTTCGACGCCGTGGTCCTGCTCGGGGTGCGCACCCTCGGTGTGCCGGTGAGCCGCAAGGACTCGGACGCGGTGATGCACATGTGGCGCTACGTCGGCTGGCTCATGGGCGTGGCCGACCACTACCTGGTCGAGGGTGAGCGCGAACGCCACCGCGTCAACTACCACATCCTGCTGTCGCAGGCCGGAATCTCCGAGGCCGGGCCGAAACTCACGCAGGCACTGGTGGAGTCGCAGCGACGCCGCCACCGCAGCGGGCCGCTGCCCCGCCTGCGCGCCCGGGTGGGGCACGAGCGGCTGTTGAGCATGCTCACCGTGCTGCTCGGCCCGGAATCGATGCGGGAGTTCGGCCTGCCGGTCCGCCCGCCGTGGGCGCACGCCTACCTCGTCCCGCTCAACACCCTGCGCTACCGCACGCCGTGGGGCCGGGCCCGGCTCGAGTCGTGGGGCGAGAAGGTCCGGGCCCGCGAGCGCAAGGAGACCTTCGGCGACTCCCGGCCCGACATCGGCCGCCCCGCCACCACCTGACGCCGGACTCCCCCGAGGGGCCCGCCCCGACCCGCGCCCGGCTGCCCTCCCGCCTGCCTGCTGCCTGCCTGCCTGCCTGCCGAGCAGAGGATTTCGCGCGTATCGCCCGAGAGACGGGTGCACGAATTCCTCTTGTCGGCGGGCTATGGCGGCGAGGAGGCCAGACAGCCGCCTGGTGGCTCAACGTCAGTTCAGCGTGCGCTGTACAGTTCAGCGCATGCTGACACGTGCCACCCGCCTCGACGTGATGCATCGGCTCGGCCGGGCGATGGCCGACCCCACCCGATCCCGGATCCTGCTGTGCCTGCTCGACGGGCCGCGGTACCCGGCCGACCTCGCGCGCGAACTCGAACTGACCCGGCCCAACGTCTCCAACCACCTCGGGTGCCTGCGGGACTGTGGGATCGCCGTGGCCGTGCCCGAGGGACGGCAGATGCGCTACGAGATCGCCGACCCGCACCTCGAGGCCGCACTCACCGCGCTGCTCGACGTCACGCTCGCAGTGGACGGCAACGCGGAATGCGTCGTCTCCGACTGTCCCACCTGCGGTGGCGCGGCCGCCGCCCCGCCCGAGGCTAGGCCGGCGGCGGGCACCGCGGCGGGGAGGGCGTCATGACGTCCGCGTGCGGCTGCGAGGCACCGACGCCCGGCGAGCCCGAGGACCGGGACCGGCCGTGGTGGCGGGACCCGGCGGTCCTCATCCCGGCCGCGTCCGGCGTCGCGTTCGTCGCAGGCCTGGCCGCAGAGTGGTGGGGGGCAGAGTGGTCGGGGGCAGAGTGGTCGGGAGCCGGACCGGCCGGCCAGGCCCTCTTCTGGATCGGCCTGCTGCTCGGCGGCTCGACGTTCGCCCCGGCAGCGATCCGCGGGCTGCTCACCAGCGGCCGGCTCGGCATCGGGTTGCTCATGACCATCAGCGCCGTGGGCGCCGTGATCCTCGGCTACGTCGAGGAGGCCGCAGCCCTGGCCTTCCTCTACTCGATCGCCGAGGCGCTCGAGGACAAGGCGATGGACCGCGCCCGCTCCGGCCTGCGCTCCCTGCTGACGCTGGTCCCGGACACCGCCACCGTCCGCCGGGGTGCCCGCACCATCGAGATCCCCACCGCCGAGCTTCGTGTCGACGAGACGCTCGTCGTGGCCCCGGGCGAGCGCGTCGCCACCGACGGGATCGTGGCCCGCGGCCGCAGCAGCGTCGACGCCTCCGCGGTCACGGGCGAGTCGATCCCCGTCGAGGTCGCACCGGGCGACCGCGTCCTCGCCGGTTCGATCAACACCTCCGGCCTCCTCGACCTCACCACCACCGCCCCGGGCACCGACAACACGCTCACCACGATCGTCGGCCTCGTCGAGCGCGCCCAGACCGAGAAGGGCGACCGGGCCCGCCTCGCCGACCGGATCGCCCGCCCGCTGATCCCCGGGGTGCTCGTGCTGGCCCTACTCGTCGCGGGCCTCGGTTCGCTGCTCGGCGACCCGGAGCTGTGGATCACCCGCGCCCTGATCGTCCTGGTCGCAGCCTCGCCCTGCGCCCTGGCGATCTCGGTGCCCGTCACCGTCGTCTCCGCGATCGGCGCGGCGAGCCGGTTCGGCGTCGTCGTGAAGTCCGGGGCGGCGTTCGAACGGCTCGGCACCATCCGCCACCTCGCGATGGACAAGACCGGGACCCTCACCCGCAACGAGCCGTCGGTCGTCCGCGTCCTCACCACCCCGGGCACCGGCGAGTCCGAGGTGCTGTCCCTGGCCGCGGCCGTCGAGCGCCACAGCACCCACCCGCTGGCGGCCGCCATCACCTCCGCCGCCCTCGCCGGAGCCGCCCGGCAGGACCCGGCAGACCCGCGGGTCTCCGGGCCGGGAATCGCGGACGCCGAGCACGTCGAGGAGTCCGCCGGGCACGGGATCTGCGGCACCGTCGACGGCCACCTCGTCACCGTGGGCTCACCACGCCGGCTCGCCGCCGGACAGCTCACCGGACAGATCACGGCCCTGGAGCACGAGGGCATGACCGTGGTGGTGGTCCACCGCGACGGCCGCCCGATCGGCGCCATCGGCATCCGCGACGAACTGCGGCCGGAGGTCCTCGTCGTCGTCGCCACCCTGGCCGACCACCACATCGGCGTGAGCATGCTGACCGGCGACAACCCGCGCACGGCGGCGGCCCTCGGCGCGCAGGTCGGCATCGGTGACATCCGCGCCGACCTCTCGCCCGCGGACAAGGCCGACGCGATCGCCGGACTGGCCCGGTCCCGGCCCACGGCGATGATCGGCGACGGCATCAACGACGCCCCGGCACTGGCCACCGCGGACGTCGGCATCGCGATGGGCGCGACCGGATCCGACGCCGCCATCGAGTCCGCGGACGTGGCCTTCACCGGCACCGACCTGCGCCTCCTCCCCCGGGCCCTCGCGCATGCCCGCCGGGGCAGCCGGATCATCAACCAGAACATCGTCCTCTCACTGATCCTCATCACGACCCTGGTCCCACTGGCGATCACCGGCGCCCTCGGGCTCGCCGCGGTGGTCCTCGTCCACGAGATCGCCGAGGTCATCGTGATCCTCAACGGGCTGCGGGCGGCGCGGACGCCGTCGACACCTGCGGCGACGGCGCCCATTCGTGAGCCCCGAACGCCTCAGATCGTCAAATGAGCCGATAACGGCTAATTTGCCGGTTTTAGGTGTTTTAACCTTATGTCGGCGGGATGTGGCACGATCGCCTCATGTACGTGGTGACCATCGACCAACGCCGCAGCCGCAGCAGCGCCGACCGGGTACCCGCCCTGATCGACGCATTGGCGGACATCCCGACCGCGGCCGCGTTCGAGCGCACGGCCGGAGACGAGGTCCAGGGCCTGCTCGACGACCCTGCCGCGGTGCGGTCGGCGCTGCTCGTCGCCCTGCGCGAAGGTGACTGGCACTGCGGTGTCGGGGCGGGAGAGGTCGACGACGAGTCCTACTCCTCCGGGACCAGAGCCGGTCGCGGGGACGCCTACCTCGCCGCCCGCGACGCCGTCGACGCCGCGAAGGGCCTCCCCGGCTCGGTGGCCATACGGGTACCGGGCGGCCCCGGATCGCGGGACGACCGCGGCTCGGCGACGGCGTGGGCCGCCGACTGCGAGGCGGTGTGGGCACTGGTCGCGCCGCTCGTGCTCGGACGCACCGAGGCGCAGTGGCGAGTGGTGGACGCCGTCGACCGCTCCCCCACCCAGGTGGCGGCCGCCGAGGAGCTGGGCATCACGCCCGCCTCGGTCACCGGGGCGCTGCGGCTGTCGGAAATCCGCGAGGAGCGCGCCGCGTACCCGGTGCTCGACCGGCTGCTCGCCGGCGCGCACGACGCGGCCGTGGGCGAGTCCGGCAGCCCGGCGAGCGGCCAGCGCGGGAAGGCCGCGGACGGCGGGCGCGGGAAGGCCGCGGACGGCGGGCGTGGGAAGGCCGACCGATGAGCAGCTGGCCCGACTGGATCCTCGTCGCGATCGTCGTGGCGCTGAGCCTGATCGCCTCCGCCGCACTCGGCTCGCCCATCGCGTCGCTCGTCCTGCGCTCGGCGCGGGTGCCAGAACCCCCGACCGTCGAGGTCAGCGGCGACGCGCGGACCCCGGTGATGCGCCGACGCGACGACCCCGCCCCCGCGGTCCGCGAGGTCCTGCGCGGCGGGATGTGGATCGGCATCCTCGAACGCGTCGGCCTCACCGCCGCCATCCTCGCCGGACGCTTCGAACTCGCCGCGGTGGTCGTGGCCATCAAGGCCCTCGGCCGCTACCCCGAGATCCGCGAGAACCCGGCGGTGAGCGAGCGGTTCATCATCGGCACGCTCGCCTCCCTGCTCGTCGCCGCCGCGTGCGGGGCGCTCGGACTCGCGGTTCTGCATACCCTGGGCTGAGCACGGTCCCGATCCCCGAGGAGAGGACACCCGCCATGACCCGCACGAAGCTCCTGGTCTCCGCCGCCGTGATCGCGTCCGCGCTGGCGTTGACCGCCTGCGCCGGGGGCGGGGTCGGGGGCGATACCGCGACTGCGCCGGCCAGCACCTCCGCCGACGCCAGCGCGGAGTCCGGCACGAACGCCCCGCCCGAGCCCGGCGCCGACGCTCCCGCCGATGAGGGTGAGCGCTCGGCCGCCGACGTCATGTTCGTGCGGATGATGATCCCGCACCACGAGCAGGCGATCGAGATGAGCGACATCATGCTCGCCAAGCCCGACGTGCCCGCCGACGTCACCGCCCTCGCCGAGAAGATCAAGGCCGGACAGAACCCCGAGATCGATCAGATGGAGGCGTGGCTCGATCAATGGGGCCAGCCGCCCGGACCGCGCGACGGCCATCGGGGTCACGGCGGCGGCGGCATGCCCGTGATGGGCAACGACATGTCGATGATGGACGGCATGCTCTCCGCCGACGAGCTCCAGCAGTTGTTCGACGCCGAGGGCACCGACGCCGCGCGGTTGTACTTGGAGCAGATGATCGCCCACCACGAGGGCGCCATCGACATGGCACAGGGGGAGGTAGCGGACGGCACCTATCAGCCGACCATCGACCTGGCCCGGTCGATCATCGACACCCAGCAGCAGGAACTGGCGCGCATGCGTGAGATGCTCGCCGCGATGTAAGGCCTGACAGGCCACGTGGCACCCGGCAGCGTGATACCCGACAGCGTGATACCCGGCAAGGAGCCCGCCCAGCAATGACCACCACCCCTCGACTGCGTCGCCGGGCCCTGGCCGCGGCCCTCACCGCGAGCTGGCTCACCCTCACCGCCTGCGGCGCCACCCAACCCGGCCAGGCGGACCAGAGCCTCAGCGGGCAAAACCAGAGCGGGCAGAACCAGAGCGAGTCGAGACAGGCCGCGGCGACCGAGGTCCTCGACCGGTACGGGCTGGCCGATATGGACGCCCGCGGGGTGATCGAGCACCTCGACACCATGCCCGTCGCCGAGCGCCCCGCCACCCTCCTCGCCTCGGTCCAGCCGACCGAGCTCGTCCTCACCGACACCGCCGGCGGCTCCATCGCGACCCTGCCGATGCCGGACGAGCACTTCTACCTCGCCGTCGCGCCCTACGAGGACCAGACCCACGACTGTCTCTTCCACAGTCTGACCACCTGCCTCGGCGAGATGGCCGGCGAGCCCGTCGACATCACCGTGACCGACGAGGCGGGGCAGACGGTCGTCGACGAGACCCGCACGGCCTACGACAACGGGTTCGTCGGCCTGTGGCTCCCCCGCGACCTCACCGGCACCCTCACAGTCGAGCACGACGGGAAGTCCTCGACAGTGCCGATCGCCACCGGCGACGACGACCTCACCTGTCTGACCACGGCGCACCTGACGTAAGAGCCCGACGCCGCACCCGACCCGCACCCGCCAGGAGCCCGCCCATGGTCACCGTCCGAACCGCCACACGCGCCGACGCGCCCGCGATCGCCCGCATCCTCAGCGAGGCGTTCCGCGACGACCCCGCATGGTCGGTCACGCTGCCCGAGGACGAGACCCGGCACACAAAACTCACCTCGTACTACCTCCGCCGGGTGCGGCGACACCCCCAGTGGGTCGACGTCGCGATGGACGACGGCCGCGTCGTCGGCGCGGTCCTGTGGCAGCCCCCTGCCGCGCCCGGCGCTCTCGGCACCGCCCGGAGAGCGATCTCCGGTGCGGCCCTGTGGACGCTGGGCCGGCTCCCCCTGGGCCGCGGCGCACGGCACACCCTCCAGATCGAGGCCTACCGGCCCACCGAACCGCACTGGTACATCCGCGACATCGGCACCGGTCCCCAGGCCCGCGGCAAGGGCGTCGGATCGGCACTGCTGGCGCACCGCCTGAGGGTCGTCGACCACTCCGCGAACCCGCTGGCGTTCCTCGAATCCACCACCCCGGCGAGCCGTCGCCTCTACGAGCGGTTCGGGTTCGAGGCAGTGGGCTCCGTGCCGACGCTTCCCGGACAGTCCTCGACCGCCATGGTCCGTCGGCTCGTCGACAGCGCGGACCAGTCCGACCGGCCCGACGGAAGCGCGGAGTAGACCCGCCGGGCGGCACCTCCTCCGCGCACGCGATGAAGGCCTCAGTACGCTCACGGCTATGACGGCAGACTTCGTGACCCCCATCACAGGCACCCTCGGCCGCGCGCGCCAGAACATCATCTACCGCTCCGGCGTCTCCGGGATCACCCCCGCGGTACCGACCGGCGCCGAGAAGCTCGAAGCCGCCGCCCGCCGCGCGCTCCTGCGACGACCCGGCGGCAAGAAGGCCTGGGCCTACGTCTACGGAGGCGCCGGCTCGGGGCAGACGATGGCCGCCAACCGCGAGGCCTTCGACCGCCGGCGACTGGTGCCGCGCATGCTCCGCAACACCTCCCGGCGCGACATCTCCACCACGGTGCTCGGGCAGACGCTCCCCGCGCCCGTCCTGGTGGCTCCGATCGGCGCCGCCGGACTCATCCGTCGCGACGCCGACGTCATGGTCGGCCGGGCCGCCGCCAGGCGCGGACTTCCGTACATCTTCTCCTCGCAGGGTTCCTCGCCCATGGAGGCCACGGCCGCGGCGATGCAGGACAGCCCCCGCTGGTTCCAGCTGTACTGGAGCAGCGACGAGCAGCTGGTCGACAGCTTCATCGCCCGCGCCGAGGCGATCGACGCCGGGGCCCTGGTCGTCACGCTCGACACCACCACCCTCGGCTGGCGGCCGTGGGACCTCGACCTCGGTTCGCTGCCGTTCACCCGCGGCGTCGGGATAGCGCAGTACACCTCGGACCCGCGTTTCCGGCAGTTGGTCGCGGAGCGGGTCGAGCGCGAGGCCGCGGCGGGCGCCGATGCCGATGCCGATGCCGCTGCCGTCAAGGTCACCCCGCAGGCGGCGCTGACGCTGCTCGAGATGGCGCGCAACCACCCGGGCTCGACGCGGGAGAACCTGCGCGCCCCCGAGACCCGCGCCGCCGTGCAGACGTTCCTCGACACGTTCTCCAACCCGGCACTGAGCTGGGACCACCTGGCGACCCTGCGGGACCGGACGAGGCTGCCGATCGTCCTCAAGGGCGTCCTGCACCCCGATGACGCCCGGCAGGCGTTCGATGCCGGTGTCGACGCGGTCATGGTGTCCAACCACGGCGGCCGCCAGGTCGACGGGTCGATCGGCACCCTCGACTCCCTCGTGGCGATCCGCGAGGCGGTCGGCCCGGAGCCGACACTGCTGCTCGACTCCGGCATCCGCAACGGCACCGACGTCGTCAAGGCCATGGCGTGCGGCGCGAACGCGGTGACGATCGGCCGGCCCCACGTCTACGGCCTGGCCATCGCCGGCGAACACGGCGTCGGCGAGGTGCTCGACAACCTGCTCGCCGAGATCGACCTCACCATGTCGCTGAGCGGCGCCAGCTCGTGGGACGAGGTCGACGCCTCACTCCTGGCCTGAGACTCGCGCCCGGTCCGGGGCTCGCACTCGGCGTGGTCGTGGTTCGGTCATGAGCAGAGCCCCCGGTCGGCGACTGCCTACCGGGGGCTCTGCTCTGCAACGGGCCAGCTCTGTGGCGACCTAGATGATCGGGTCGCCTTCGCGCCTGGCCTCGGCGGCCTCCTTGACGAAGCCATGTACGAGGACGGCGAGGACGCCGGCCACGATGACGGGCCAGATCAGGACGTAGATCGTGAGAAGGATCGGTGTCATTGTCAGCTGCCTTCCTTCCTAGACGCGGACGAGGTCGTCGTCGTCGTCATCGGTTCGGACGTTCTGGTCGCGGCCGTCGTCGTCGGACTGCGCCTCGAGGGCCTCCGCCGATTCCGCCGTGTCGTAGTCGGCGGTGCGGGCGGCGATCTTGGCGAAGTCGAAGTCCATCGAGCTACGGAAGGACATCGCGGCACAGACGATCGTGCTCACGGCGTACGCCACGAGCGAAGCGGTCAGGGTGTCGTAGTCACGCAGGAATCCGAAGATGAACGGCGCACTGCCCAGGGCCGCGATCGCGCCGACGACCAGCGCCGGGCGCAGGCCGAAGAACCCGAAGACCATCAGCCCGAGCACCACGCCCACGCCGACCACCGCCAGCGCCTCGATGCCGTACGCGAGCACGCCGCTGTCCGGGATGGCACCGAAACGGGTCGGGAGGAACACCGCGAGCGCCGCGAGCACGGACACGGTGAAGGCCATGTTGGTGACCTTCTTCCAGTAGAAGCTCGCGATCACCGGGAACACCAGGGCACCCCACAGGGCACCCACGAAGACCAGCAGGTCCAGGATGTTGAACCGGATGTTGGCGAACACCAGCGCCGCAGCGGTGGCGACGACCATCGTGAGCCGGCCCACGATGAGCATCGTGCGCGGGTTGGGCACCTTGCCCTTGCTGCGCAGACTCTGCCCGTAGACGTCGGTCATGGCGATCGACGACATGGCCGACAGGTCGGAGTCCGCGGTCGACGACAGCGAACCGATGATCATGATGAAGAACACCGCGACCAGGACGCCCGGCAGGTACTCGGCAGCCACCTGCGGCAGGATGTTGTTGGGGTCGCCGTCCACCGGATCGATACCCGCGTACAGGGCGAGCACGCCCACCATGCCGATGCCGATGATCGTGGCGCCGTAGCCGATCGTCGCCGTGATGAACGTCGGCTTGATCAGGTCCTCGCGCACCGCGAACAAGCGCTGGGCGATGGTCTGGTTGCCGATCGCGTAGGCCAGCACGGCCGCGATGTACGGCGCGCCCTGGTTGAGGAACGCGTCCGAGGAGAAGAAGTTGCTCTGCTGCGGGGTCAGGTTGGCCGCACCCATGGAGAACACCTCGACACCGCCGAGGAAGAAGAACATCGACGGCACGATGATGATGACCGCGCCGAGCATGGCCAGCACCTGGGCGAAGTCCGTGAGCACCGAGGCGCGGAAGCCGGACCACAGCGTGTAGAGCAGCACACCGGCGGCGATCACGATGATGCCCTGCATGAAGCTGAACGGGCTGAGCATGGCGATCAGGGCGCCACCGGCGATGAAGTTCGACGTCAGCGAGATGACCGAGCCCAGGATGTTGGAGCCGGCCAGCATCAGCTGGGAGGAGCGCCCGTGGCGCGCGAACATGACCTCGGCCAGGGTGTGAGCCTGGGGCGCGACCTTTCGGATGCGCCGGCCGAAGGGGTAGATGAACAGGATCATCAGGGCACCCCAGAGCCCGTAGTGGATCGGTCCCGACACACCGTAGAGGTAGCCGGAGTTGACCGAGGCGTACATCGACGAGGCCCAGATCCAGGTGGCCGTCATCGACGCGGCCGAGATGCCGAATCCGATCCGGTGACCGGCCGTCATGTAGTTGTCAGCGTTCTCGTCCTTGCGAGCGATCCGCATGGACATGACCATGGTGCCGCCGTAGAACAGCAGCAGTAGCAATACAAGCGCAGTCGCACTCAGCGCGGGAGAGCCGAGCAAATCCATATCTGCCTTTCTCTCTTTTATTGTCAGAACAACGGGCCCAGCATAGAGAACCCTGACGGGAAACTGAGAATCGCCAAGGTGAGAGGCATTGTCGGGAGGTCCAAAATGGAGTCCGCTCCTCACCGTTCGACGGCCTGCGACCCGGTCACAGGATGGAGGAAAACCCCAAACGGACCTCGGTGCCGAGGCCGATGCTCAGGGAATGTTGTGGATGAACGTTGCCAGATCACCGACCCCAGATAGTTGCGGACGGATGCAAACATTGCGGGTCCTGCCTGCGCCGATGGCCCAAGATCAAGCGGCAGCGGTCGACCCCGGCGAGTGTGCGCTCCGCGAACGGAGTGCCGTCAACTTAAGAGTGGGCTCACATCCCTCAGCAGGTGACTGCGAGGACCACCCCTCGGCCGGGCGCACCCGTGGGCGGGTCGGCGGCGGGCTGGTCGGCGGCGTGCGGGAGGCGGGTGTTCCCGAGGTGTGGATCAGTGCCGGTCGGTGCGGCGGTGCCACGCGGCACGCCACTCATCCGCGCCGGCCTCGGCCGCGGGCACGGGCAGCCGCGACTCCGCGGCCCTGACGGTCTCGGCGAACTCGCGGACCACCCGTCGGTACTCGACCTCCGCCGAGCCGGAGCCGTCGGCGTCGGAGGCCTCGTCGGCGGCGTGGGCGGCGGCGTGGAACAACCCCCCGGCACCGACGTGGACGACCCGCATCCGATCGGGCACGAGATCGTCGGGGATCCCGGCCGACCGGGCGCGCTCGAGAACCTTCTGCCCCAGCGCCAGCGCGGGCATGTCCCAGGAGATCCCCTCGACCACACCGCGCGGCGGGCGGTCGGCACGCTCGGCGGCCTTGGCCTCCTGCCACAGTCGGTCCTGCTCGACGGCATCGAGGGCCCCGTGCCCACGACCGGGCCCGTCGGTGAACCAGTACGGCGCCCGGCGTCGGAGCTTGTCGAGCAGCGCCCCGGCCACGTCCTGCACGTCGAACGGCGACTCGTCCCGCTCGGCTCCGATCGCGGCATGGAACAGCACCTGGAGCAGCAGGTCGCCGAGCTCGGAGACCAGCTCGTCGCGGTCACCGTCGGCCACCGCGTCGACCAGCTCCCACGACTCCTCGAGCAGGTACGGCAGGAGCGAGGCGTGGGTCTGGGCGGACTCCCACTCGCCGTCGCGGCGGATGCGGGCCATCACCTCGATGGCTTCGGCCAGCCGGTCCCCGGCGCCCGTCGAGAAGAGGGTTTCGCCCGTATCGGTCGAGTGGACTCGTGCGAAATCCTCTTCTCGGCGGGGATCGCGGGCGCCGCCGGGGCCGCCGGGGCCGCCGGGGCCGCCGGGGCCACTGTGGCCGCGCGCCGCGCCGCCGGGGTCCGCGTCGGAGGCGGGCCGCCCGCCGCCCGGGCTCATCGCGCGGGCACCGTCTCCGGCTGGATCACCGGGTTCGACCCCTCCGGATCCCCGGCCATCGCCGTGAGGAAGTCGGCGGCGTACTGCAGCATCTCGTCGTCGCGCGCCTTCTCCCCACCCGCACCGGCGCGGGCGCCGGCCGCCTTGGGCAGCGGGAGCAGCACGGTCTTCTGCGTGGCCCGGTACTGCGCGGCCGGGTACATGCGCTTGAGCCGCATCTGCTGCGAGTCCAGCAGGTCGAGCGGGCCGACGCGCAGGCGCGATCCGGCCAGGACGATCTCACGGACCCGGTACTTCTGCGCGACCAGCCGCAGCCGCGAGACGGACACCACGCGGCGGGCCTCGGCGGGTAGCGGCCCGTAGCGGTCGAGCAGCTCCTCGACCACGGCGTCGATGTCGGCGGCCTCCCGCGCCTGCGACAGCTTGCGGTACGCCTCGAGCCGGAGCCGGTCGCCGTCGACGTACTCCACGGGGATGTACGCGTCGACGGGCAGCTCGATGCGGATCTCGCCGACCTCCTCCTCGACCTCCACCTTCTCCCCGTCGGCGATCGCGCGGTACGCCTCCACCGCCTCGCCCACGAGACGGATGTAGAGGTCGAACCCGACGCCCGCGATGTGCCCCGACTGCTCGGCACCCAGAACGTTGCCGGCGCCGCGCAGCTCGAGGTCCTTCATCGCCACGGCCATGCCGGCGCCGAGGTCGTTGTTCTGCGCGATCGTCGCGAGCCGGTCGTACGCGGTCTCGGTGAGCGGCTTCTCCGGGTCGTACAGGAAGTAGGCGTACCCACGCTCACGTGACCGGCCCACGCGGCCTCGCAGCTGGTGCATCTGCGACAGGCCAAGCTGGTCGGAGCGGTCCACGATGAGCGTGTTGGCGTTGGAGATGTCCAGGCCCGTCTCGACGATGGTCGTACACACCAGCACGTCATAGTCGCGGTTCCAGAAGCCGCCGACCGTCTGCTCGAGCTGCTCCTCCCCCATCTGCCCGTGCGCCACCACGACGCGCGCCTCGGGCACCAGGTCGCGGATCTTCGCGGCGGTGGAGTCGATGGTCCGCACGCGGTTGTGGACGTAGAAGATCTGCCCCTCGCGCAGCAGCTCGCGCCGGATGGCGGCGGCGACGTGCTTGTCCGAGTGCGCGCCCACGTACGTCAGGACCGGCAGGCGCTCCTCGGGCGGGGTGAGGATCTGGCTCATCTCGCGGATGCCCGCCAGCGACATCTCCAGGGTTCGCGGGATCGGGGTGGCGGACATGGTGAGCACGTCCACGTGGGTGCGCAGGGACGTGATGTGCTCTTTGTGCTCCACGCCGAAGCGCTGCTCCTCGTCCACGATCACCAGGCCGAGGTTCTTCCACCGCACGCCCGTGGCGAGCAGCCGGTGCGTGCCGATCACCACGTCCACTGTCCCGTCCGCCAACCCGGCGAGGATCTTCTTGGCCTCGGCGTCGGAGGTGAAGCGGCTCAGTCCACGGATCGTCACGGGGAAGCCGGTCATGCGCTCGGCGAACGTGGCCAGGTGCTGCTGCGCGAGCAGCGTGGTCGGCACCAGCACCGCGACCTGGGTGCCGTCCTGCACGGCCTTGAACGCGGCGCGCACGGCGACCTCGGTCTTGCCGTAGCCGACGTCGCCCACCACCACGCGGTCCATGGGGGCGGTCTTCTCCATGTCGTGCTTGACGTCCTCGATCGCCGTGAGCTGGTCGACGGTCTCCGTGAAGGGGAACGCGTCCTCCATTTCGCGCTGCCACGGGGTGTCGGGGCCGAAGGCGCGCCCGGGCGCGGACTGCCGCTTGGCGTACAGCTGGACCAGCTCGGTCGCGATCTCGCGGACGGCCTTGCGGGCCTTGCGCTTGGTGTTCTGCCAGTCGGCGCCGCCCATCTTGGACAGCGTCGGGGCCTCGCCGCCGACGTAGCGGCTGAGCTGCCCGAGCGACTCCATGGGCACGTAGAGCCGATCCCCGGCCGCGCCGCGCTTGCCGGGCGCGTACTCGATGACCAGGTATTCGCGCCGTGAGGAGCCGTCGCCACCGCGCACCTGCCGTTCGACCATCTCCACGAACTTGCCGATGCCGTGCTGGTCGTGCACCACCCAGTCGCCGGCCTTCAGTGCCAGCGGGTCGACCTGGTTGCGGCGCTTGGAGTGGCGGGCCTTGGGGCGGGTGGTGGAGCCGAGGCGGTTGCCGGTGAGGTCCGTTTCGGAGACGACGACGAGGTCATCGGCCACCCCGGCGGCGCCAGCGCCGGTGGTGAGCGAGAACCCGCCGTGCAGGACCGCCTCGTAGACCGACACCAGTCCGGAGGCGGGCTCGGATCCCGCCGTCGCGGCCGTGGCGGGGACCTCGGCCTCGGACAGGCGTTCCAGGATGCGGGCGACGGTGCCGTGACCGGGCACGACCATCGCGGCCCGTCCGCCGCCGCCGACGAGGGCGCGGAGCCGGACGAACATGGCCTCCATCTCGGAGTCCTTGCCGCGCGGGGCGGGCGGGTCGCCGGCGGGGACGGTGATGACCGCGCCGTCCTCGGGGTCGGTGAGGAACCCGGGCGGGACGAGCTGCCACCACGCGCGGCCCGCCTCGGTGGCCTCGGAGCGGACGGCGGAGAAGGTGCGGTAGCCCGAGCCGGACAGGTCCAGCGTCTCGCTGTCCACGGGGGCGTCGCCGCCCATGGTGGCCGCGGTCCACGAGGCCTCGAGGAACTCCCGACCGGCGGAGGCCAGGTCGGCGGCGCGGCGGCGGACCTTGTCCGGATCGCACACCACCACGCGGGTGTCGGCGGGCATGAGCATCGGCAGGGTCGTCATGTCCTCCGGCACGAGCACCGAGGTCAGGGCCTCCATGCCGTCGCGCGGGATGCCCTCGGCCAGCGAATCGAGCAGCTCGGCGAGCGTCGGGTTGGCGCGGTGCTCGGCGGCCAGCTCCCCCGCCCTGGCCCGCACGGCGTCGTCGAGCAGGAGCTCGCGGCACGGGAACAGCACCGCGGACTCCACCTCGCCGTCGGGCAGGGAGCGCTGGTCGGCCACGGAGAACTCGCGGATCTCGGCGATCGTGTCGCCGTCGAACTCGATGCGCAGCGGGTGGTCGGCGGTGGTCGGGAAGACGTCCACGATGCCGCCGCGCACCGCCACGTCCCCGCGCCGGGCGACCATGTCCTCACGCAGGTACGCGAACTCGGCCAGCCGAACCATGAGGTCGGTGGGGTCCAGCTCGGCGCCCTTCGCCAGCCGCACCGGCTCCCGGCGGGCCGCGCCGGGCGAGATCGGCTGCACCACCGACCGCGCCGCCGCCACGACGATCCCCGGGGGCCGCCCCGACAACACCGAGTTCAGCACCTCGAGCCGGCGACCGATCGTGTCCGCCGCCGGCGAGAGACGCTCGTGCGGCAAGGTCTCCCAGCTCGGGAACTGCGCCACCTCGTCGTCGTACAGCCCCGACAGCTCGTCGGCCAGTTCCTCGCACTCGCGTTCCGTGGCCGTCACCACCAACAACGGGGCGCGCTGCGCCACGGCGGCGACGAGGAACGGCCGCAGCGCCTCGGGCGCCCGGACCACCGCCGCGTCGCGGTCCAGACCCTCGCGCAGGTCGGCCAGCGCCGAGTTGGCCAGGACCGCACCCGCCAGACCGGACAGTGCGGCGGTCGCGGGAGTGGTGGCGGGGGCGGTGGTGGTCACGCGTGTGGATCCTCCGGGTAGGGGGTTCGTCGAGCGGGGGTGTGCGGGTCGCACGGGTGGTGGGACGCACACCTGAATGGCCGCAGATCCACCACTCTAACCGCGCACCCGCCCCGGTAGCCTGTGCGTATGCGCGAGACCACAGACGCCGAGCACGTCGACCCCCGGCCCGTCGACCCCCGGCCCGTCGACCCCGGGCACGGCGACACCCAGGGCGCCCCCGCCGGCCCGGTGACGATCTCCCCCGCCGCGGCCACCGCCGACGACGCCGCCCCCGACACGATCGGCGCGCGCGTGTTCACCGACCGGTGGATCGGCGTGCTCCTGACACTCGGCTCGGCCCTCGCGTTGGTCGCGTCGTTCCAGCTCAGCCTGGACAAGATCCGGCTGCTGGAGAACCCGGACTACACGCCGGCGTGCAACTTCTCCATCCTCATGAGCTGCAAGAGCGTCATCAACTCCGAGCAGGGGGCGGCGTTCGGGTTCCCCAACCCGTTCATCGGGCTGATCGGGTTCGGCATCGTGATCGCGATCGGCGTCGCCGCCGCCACGGGGGTGCGGTTCCCGCGCTGGTACTGGGTGGGTGCGCTGCTCGGGCTGACGTTCGCCGCCGGTTTCGTCCACTGGTTGGCCTACCAGTCGATCTTCCAGATCCAGGTCCTGTGCCCGTGGTGCATGGTCGTGTGGGCGGCCACCATCCCCATGTTCTGGTACACGTTGCTGCACGTGCTGGCCAAGCTCACCCGGGCTCGGTGGGTGCGCGCACTGCAGCGGTGGCACCTGGTGCCCGTGGTGGTCTGGTACCTCGCGGTGGCCGGGGTCATCCTGTGGGCGTTCTGGGACTTCTACTGGGCCGACTTCTTCGCCAACCTCTGACCGGCCGTGGAGTACACCGGGGTCGACGTCGTGATCCCCGCCCACGATGAGCAGGACCTACTGGCGGGCTGCCTCGACGCGCTCGAGGACTGCATCGCCGCCACCCCGGTCCCGGTGACCGTGACGGTCGTGCTGGACTCCTGCCGCGATGCCACCGAGGAGATCGCGCGGGGCCGGGCCCGGATCGTGCGGACGAGCGCCCGCAACGTCGGCATCGCCCGCGCGCGCGGGTTCGACTCGCTGCGGCGGCCCTCGTCGTCGTCGCCCGGCTCCGTGCCGTCCCCCTCGCGGCGCTGGTACGCGACCACCGACGCCGACTCCCGCGTGCCCCGCACGTGGCTCACCGACCAGCTGGCGGTCGCCCGCTCCGGCGCCGACGTGGTGGCGGGCCTGATCGCGGTCGACGACTGGTCGGACTGGACCCCCGCCACCCGGCTGAGCTACCTCGAGGGCTACCACCCGGGTCCCGGCCACCGGCACATCCACGGCGCCAACATCGGCATCTCCGCCCGCGCCTACCGGCGGCTCGGCGGCTTCGACCCGCTCCCCGTGCACGAGGACGTCCAGCTGGTCCGGCGCGCGCAGGCGGCCGGGCTGACGGTCGCGTGGTCCACCGCCGCGCCGGTGATGACCTCGGCCCGCCGGACCGCGCGCGCTCCCGGTGGCTTCGCCGGTCACCTCGCCGCCACGGAATGCGCCGCCACCGAACGCGCTGCCAACGAACGCACCGCCAGCGCAGGGACCACCGCGTCATGACCGCGTGTCCGCGAGCAAGGAGGCCCCGTGAGCAACACTGACGTGCCCCCCGGCGGCTCCCCGGACGCCGCTTCGTCCGCCGACCTGGCCCGCGAATGGGTCCGCGCCGGCCGCGCCGACCTGCCCCTGCCCGCCCGCGGCGACACCCGCACGAGATGGTCCGAGCTCACCGCGATGTGCACCCGGGACGTCTCCGCCGGCCGCCTGGTCGAGGCCCACGCCGACGCCGACGCGATCCTCGCCGAGATCTCCGGCACCCGCGTGGGGCGCGACGAACTGTGGGGCGTGTGGGCGGCCGAACCGCCGATGCCCGTGCTCCGCGCCCGGCGCGTGGGCGGGGGCTCGGGCTCGGGATCGGGCTCGGGCTCGGGCGGGGACTCGGCCGGCGGGTGGGTACTCGACGGGGTCAAGGCCTGGTGCTCCGGCGGCGACGTGTGCACGAACGCCCTGGTCACCGCGTTCGACGACGACGAGCCGCGCCTCTTCGCCGTCGACCTGCGCCAGCCCGGTGTCGCGCCCCGGGCGGGCGGCTGGGCGCACCCGGGGATGGCGGGCAGCCGCACCACCGCCGTCGAGTTCACCGACGTGCCGGCCCGCGCCGTCGGCGACCATCGCTCCTACCTCGAGCGGCCCGGGTTCTGGCACGGTGGGATCGGGGTGGCCGCCTGCTGGCTGGGCGCCGGGATCGCCGTGGCCCGGCCCCTGCTCGCACGGTCGACCCGGCCCGACATCGACTCCCACGCGCTGGCCCACCTCGGCGCCGTGGACGTGGCCCTGGGCGGGGCGTCGTGGGCGCTGGACGCCGCCGCCGCGGAAGTCGATCGCGACGGACCCGGCGCCGACCTCACCGTCGCGCGCCACCGGGCCGTGCGCGTGCGGGCGATGGTCGAGGCCGCGGTGGACGAGACCATCCGGCGCGTCGGCCGGGCGCTCGGCCCGGGACCGCTCGCGATGGACCCGCGTCACGGGCAGAACGTCCTCGACGCCGAGGTGTACATCCGGCAGTTCCACGCCGAGCGTGACCTCGCCGGGCTGGGCGCCACCGCCCGCACCCACGGCGGGTGGGCGCGATGACCACCGATCCCGCCGAGGGCGGTTCCACCCACTGGACCGGCATCGGGCTCGACGACCGCGGCACTCCCCACGCCGACTGGGATGCCTGGTTCGGCGGGCGTACTGCCGACCCGGAGCTGACCGTACCGTCCGGGATCCGGCGGGTGGTCGTGGTCGCGCCGCATCCCGACGACGAGATCCTCGGCGTGGGCATCACCGCCGCCCGGTTCGCCGCAGCCGGGGTGGAGGTGGTGATCGTGGCCGTCACCGACGGCGACGCTTCGCACCCCGACTCCCCCACGGTGACGCCCGCGCGGCTCGCCGCGCTGCGGATCTCCGAGAGCCGGCGCGCCTGCGCGGCGCTGGGCCTTCCGGAGCCGGTGCGGGTCGGCCTGCCAGACGGCGGCGTTCACGGGCACGAGACGCGTCTGGCCGACGCGATCGCCGAGGCGATCGGTGACGTCCCCGGTGAGGACTGCGTGGTGCTCAGCACGTGGCGCGGAGACGGCCACCCCGATCACGAGGCCTCCGGACGCGCGGCCGCCCGGGCCTGCGCCGCCATCGGAGCGCGACTGGCGGAGTACCCGGTGTGGACCTGGCACTGGGCCGAGCCCGGCGATCGGCGCGTGCCCTGGGACCGGCGGCGCCGCGTCGTACTCACCGACACCGAGCTCGCCGCCAAGCAGGCGGCGGTCGCGGAGTTCGTCACCCAGGTCGCTCCGCTGTCCGATCGGCCGGGGGACGAGGCGATCCTGCCCGACTGGATCCTCGACCGCCTGGTCACGCGCTCCGAGACGGTGTTCTGGTGAGCACCCCGGGCCACTACTTCGAGGAGATGTACTCCGGGTCGGCAGACCCCTGGGACTTCGCCGGCTCCTGGTACGAACTGCGGCGCTACGGGCTCCTCGTCGCCTCTCTCCCCGAGCAGCGGTACCGCGTGTGTTTCGAGCCCGCCTGCTCGGTGGGGGTGCTCACCGAGATGCTCGCCGGGCGGTGCGACGAGGTGCACGCAGTGGATGTCGTCGACTCCGCCGCCGGGCAGGCCCGCGCGCGCATCGACCGCGCGGGGTTGGATCACGTGCACGTGCGCACCGCCGACGCGTTGGACCCGTGGCCCAGGCGGTCCTGCGACCTGTTGGTGCTCTCGGAGTTCCTCTACTACACGCCGGCCGACGGGCTCGACGACCTGCTCTCGGCACTGCTGCGGCTGGCCGAACCCGGCGGCACCGTCGCGGCCTGCCACTGGCTGGGGCGGTCGGACGACCACGCCTGCCACGGCGAGGACGTCCACGCCGCACTGGCACGCCGCCCCGACCTCACGCGGCTCGTCCACCACCGCGAGGAGCACTTCCTCCTCGAGGTCTTCCGCCGCACCTGATTCCCGGCTGCAGCTAGTCCGGCTGCAGCTAGTTCGGCTCCGCCTCCGGCTGCGGTTCCGGCTCCGAAGCCGGCGCCTCGGCCTCCGCCTCGGCTCGAGTGACGAGGTGCACTATCGCCTCGGTGTGGAGACGGAACAGCTCGGTGACGTCGGCGTCCCCGGTCAGGGACGCGAGGAAGATCCCGTCGCCTCCGGCGAGGGCGTAGGTGGCGAGCACCCGGGCATCCGCCTCGGGTAGCCGCGGACGGACCCGCCGGAACTCCGCCGCGATGCGCTCCAGGGCGTCCCCGCGCAGGCGCAAATAGATTCCCCGGGCGGCCGGCTCCACGGGACGCCGCTCCAGCGCCAGCATCAGGCCCAGCCGGAGGAAATCGGGAGACTCGCGGAACGTCCGGGCCACGCCCAGGCAGAAGGCGGTCACGCGCTCCCGCAGGGCTTCGCCCTCCCCGCGGGTGACCTGGCCCAGCCACAACTCGACGCTCTCCTCGACAACCGCCGCCAGCAGTGCGTCCTTGTCCGCGAAATGCCAGTAGATCGAGCTCGCCGGGAGCCCGCTCGCCTTACTGACCTGCGCGATCGAGGTCCCCTCGTACCCGCGTTCACCGGCCACCGCGGCGGCCGCCTCGATGATCCGACGCCGGGACTCCCGGCCCTTGGCACGGGTGCGCCTGCCCGTGGACCCCGTCGGCTTCTCCGCCATCCGCTCCCCCGCTCCCTGTGTCCGGCGACTCATTGCGAATCTCCCCGGATCAGACTTACCGTAGTGATCACTACAGTACCGCGCGGCGGCAGACGTCAGCGCAGGAAAGGTGGAGAAATGATCGAATCACTGACCCGGAACTGGTGGGTCCAACTCATCCGCGGAGCACTGGCGATCGCCCTGGGCGCGACCGCACTGGCCTCCCCCGCCACGGGCATGACGCTCGCGGTGTTCCTCGTGGCGGCCTTCGCCATCGGTGACGGCGCCATGACCATGACGACCGGAGTGGCACTCCCGGACCGGACCCCCGGCCGCGGCGGCCTCATCCTCGCCGGCACCGGTTTCATGATCCTCGGGCTGATCGTCCTGTTCTGGCCCGGCATCTCGGCCACCGCGTTGGTTCTGCTGTTCGCCACCTGGCTGGTGGCCTCCGGCGCCCTCATCGCCTACGGCGCCCAGACCCTGCGCTCCGAGATCCGCGACTCGTGGGCCATGGTGACACTCGGCGTCGTCTTGGCGGTGGTGGGTCTCGGGCTGGGCGTCGTGGGCCCGGCGGCGGTCGACACGTTCGTCACCTTCGCCGGCTGGTTCGGCCTCGCCGTCGGCGGGGTCATGGCCGCCGTAGCGTTCCGTCTCCGCGCCGACTCCGACCGGCTCGAGCACCGGGTGGCCGTCGCAGCCTGAACCGCGCCACCCTCATCCACCGGCAGAGTCCGTCGCCCGACCGTGCTGGGCCCGGCCTCGCGCGACGGGGAGCGACCTACTACGGGCTTCCGGGCCCCGGGCGCATGTCGCGACCCTGCGGCGTGCCGCCGGGGTGGCTCGGCCCGCTGTACTTCTCGAGGACGTCGACCTCCAGCGTCGGCGAGGGATCGAGGTGCGAGAGCCCGTTGAAACAGAGGTTGACGATGTGCGCGGCGACCTCTTCCTTGGGGGGCGTGCGGGCGTCGAGCCACCACTGGGCGGTCCCGGAGACCATCCCGACCAGGGCCTGCGCGTACACGCTGGTGGTGATGGGGTCGAACCCGCGGGCGACGAACTCCTCCTCGAGGATGTAGGTCACGCTCGCGGTGGCGTCGTTGAGCAGGGTCGAATACGAGCCCCCACCCACCGGGGACGATTCGCGCACGAGAATGCGGAAGCCGTCCGTGCGTTCCTCGACGTAGCGCAGCAGCGCCATCGCCGCGCGCTCGATGCGCCGCCGCGAGCCCTCACCCTGCAGCGCCTCGGTGATCTCCGCGCCGAGGTAGGCGAGCTCGCGGTCGCACACGACCGCGTAGAGCCCCTCCTTGCCTCCGAAGTGTTCGTAGACCACCGGCTTGGACACGCCCGCCGCGGCGGCGATGTCCTCCACCGTCGCGGCGTCGTAGCCGTTCTCGGCGAAGATCCGTCGGCCGACCTCCACCAGCTGCTGTCGCCGCTTGGCGGCGGACATCCTGGTCCTCGGTGTCGGTACGCCCACGCCCGTCATGCCCCACCCCTTTTTCTGATACCCCGAGGATAGCCACGCGCGGATTCCGCTCCCCCCGTTCGGCGGCTCCCCGACCCCGACGGCGACCGAACGCACGTACCATTGTTGATGCATCATCAACTTGAGGCAAAGGAGCGAACAATGGCTATCAGTCAGTCCGAACAACGCGGGACGATCGGCACGGTCACCGAGCGCGGGGTGCCCTCAACCACCGATATCGTCGTGATCGGATCCGGCGGTGCCGGCCTCACCGCCGCGCTGACCGCCGCGAAGGACGGTGCAAGCGTGCTGGTCGTGGAGTCCCTCGAGATCGTCGGCGGCGCCACCGGCGTCTCGGCCGGTGCCGCCTGGATTCCTGCTCACGGGTACTCGACCAAGGCGCTCGGGGTCGACGATTCCCTCGACGACGCCCGCACCTACATCTACGGCGAAGGCCGCAGCGAAACCCTTGATCCTGAGATCGTCGAGACATTCCTGCAAGAAGGCCCGAAGGTCGCCCGCTACATCGAGGACAACACCAAGTTCGGGTGGATCCCGGTGATCTGGCCCGACTACCGGTCGGACATCCCCGGCGCCTCGGTCGGCCGCGCACTGTTCCCCGGGCCCTACAACGCCGAAGGGCTCGGCGACGCCGCTCGGTACGTGCGCCCCGAACTGACCTCCGGCATGGCCAAGAACCCCATGCCGTTCTGGGCGCTCGCCGGACTCAAGAAGGAGTCCTCCTGGATGGCCGGACCGGCCCTGGTGGGCGCCCTGCTCGAGGCTGCACTCGACGCGGGCGTCGACGTCCGCGTCGAGGCCCCGGCCGAGCGGCTCCTGGTGGAGAACGGGACCGTGACGGGTCTGGTGGTCTCCTCCGGCGACGGTGAACACACGGTGCGCGCCACCCACGGGGTCATCATCGCCTCGGGCGGCTTCGAGACCTCCGACGAGCTGGCCACCGAGTACCTCGACGGCCCGCTCGGCACCCACGTCTCTCCGAAGGGGCACAAGGGTATCGCCGTGCAGTTGGCCGAGGAGGTCGGCGCGAAGCTCACCTCGATGAACGCCGCATGGTGGATGCCTGGTGTCCAACTGCCCGGCGAGACGCTCGACGGCGTTCCCTTCGCCCGGCTTCTGCTCGGTGAGCGATCCCTGCCCCACTCGATCGTCGTGAACCGGGCCGGGAAGCGGTTCGCCAACGAGGCACTGCCGTACGACCAGTTCGGCGGCGCCATGCGTGCGGCCAACGAGGAGGCCGGCGGCGCCAACGATCCGGCGTACTTCGTCTTCGACCAGAACTTCTGGGACAAGTACGGTCTGTTTGGCTCACTGCCCGGCGGGGAGGTCCCCGAGTACATCCACCAGGCCGGTTCGCTCGCGACACTGGCACGGGAGATCGGGGTCGACGAGGTCGGCCTGCTCACCACGGTCGACGAGTTCAACCCCGCGGCCGCGGCGGGTCGTGATCCCTGGTTCGGCCGCGGCGATACCCTCTTCGACCGCTACTTCGGCGACTTCAAGCCGTTCCTGGGGCGCTTCTCCTCCGGCGCCCGCTTCCCCGCGGCAACGATGAAGGCGCAGTTCGCGCTGGCCAAGGCCATCGCCCCGATCGTCAACGGCGCCGCCGAGAAGGTCGCCAAGCGCAACGACGCCGAAGCCATCCGCAGGGCCATCGTGGGTCCGCTGGCGACGATCATGCGCCCGGTACTCAAGTCGCCGCGCTCGTCCACGCTCGGGCCGATCGAGCGAGGCCCGTTCTACGCGGTGGAGGTCCGAGCCTCGGCGCTGGGCACGGTCGGTGGGCCCGCCACCGACGCCCGGGGTCGGGTGCTCACCGAGGACGGCGAGGTCGTTCCGGGGCTGTACTCCGCCGGCAATGCCGGCGGCGCCCCGACCCAGGGGTTCTACGCCGGAGCGGGCGGCACCATCGCGCTCGGTCTGGTCTTCGGCCACCTCGCCGGCCGCGAGGCGGCGGCCCACGCGTCGACCCGCGACGCGGCCGACGGTTCACTGACGGCGTGAAGGCAGCAACGTAAAGGCAGCGACGTAGAGGCAGCGACGCCAACTCCGCTGCTCACGGCGGGTCGGGCCCATCGGTGCGCAGGTGCGCATCGGTGGGCCCGATCTCATGTGCCAGACTGGTGACGGCCCGTTCGCGGGCCGTTCCCCCGTGGTGTAATCGGCAACACTCCTGATTTTGGTTCAGGCATTTCAGGTTCGAGTCCTGGCGGGGGAGCTAGAAGATCCCGCCGAAGATCCCCACGGCCAGCACCAGCAGCAGGATCGCGATGATCGCGAACACCGCCAACGCCGGTTGCCGTGCGCGCCGCGGCTTCTCCTCCACCTCGGCATCGGGCTGGAAGGCCGGGTCCTGCCCGGGCTGCCCGGGTACGTTCATTCCGGTCACGTGAATCGCTCCTCTTCCATCCGGGCGTAGGCCTCCAGCAGCTCGAGGGCGTGCTCTCCGGCAGCACCCTCCGCTAGCAGGCCCGTACGCATCGACTCCACCATCTCCCTACCGTGCGGGAACGGCGGCAGCAACGGCATGTCCGGGTCGGTGATCGCATCGATCACGGTCGGCCGGTCCGCGAGGAACGCCTCCTCCAGGGCGGGAACGAGCTGGTCGGGGTCGTCCACGCGCACCCCGCGCAGCCCGAGCAGCTCGGCGTAACCGGCCACGTCGAACGGCGGCACGTCCTGCGACCGGGCGAACCGCGGCTGGGCCTCGCTCTCGCGCTGCTCCCAGCTCACCTCCGCCAGGTCCCGGTTGCTGAGCACCACGATCACCATCGTCGGGTCCTCCCAGCTCGGCCATGCCTCGGAGACGGTGATGAGCTCGTTGATCCCGAGCATCTGGATGGCCCCGTCGCCGGCCAGGACCGCGACGGGCTTGGCGGGCGCGGTGGCCTTGGCGGCGATCGCGTACGGGATCCCGCAGCCCATCGACGCCAGCGTGCTCGACAGGTGCGCAGGGACGGTCGTCGGCAGGCTGACCTGTCGGACGTAGTGGTAGACGCTGCTGCCCACGTCCACGGCGAGGCGCGCATCGTGAGGCAGGCGCTCGCCCAGTCGCCGCGCGACCAGCTCGGGATTGAGCCCTCGGGCAGGCACCTCGGAGCGCATCCGGGAGATCTCCCACCACTGCCCCACCCATTTCTCCACGTCGCCGCGCCAGGCGGAGCGGTCGCGATCGGCCACGCGTCCGGTGAGCTCGCGCAGCGCTGCCGCGGCGTCGCCCACCATGCCGACCTCGATCGGATACCGGTTGGCCAGGTGCACCGGGTCGAGGTCGATCTGGACGGCCCGCGCCCGCCCGGGCTCCGGGTAGAACTCGGTCCAGGGGTCGTTCGATCCGACGATGAGGAGGGTGTCGCAGTTCTGGAGGATGCGCGCGCTCGCCGTCGTCCCCAGATGGCCCATGGTCCCGCCCACCAACGGCGAGGACTCGTCCACGTAGGGCTTACCCAACAGGCTCATCGTCACGCCGGCGTCCAGGCGCTCGGCGAGCTCCATCAGTTCCGCCTGCGCACCGGCGACGCCGCGCCCGGCCAGGATCGCGATCCGCTCCCCCGCGTCGAGCACCTCCACGGCGCGCGCCACGTCGTCGTCGCGGGGGGTGGTGACCCCGTGGGTCCATTCGGGGGCGGTGACCACCACCCCGTGCTCCTGGTCGAGGTCCTCGCCCAGCTCCGGGGCCTCGGCGTTCTGCACGTCGTGGGGAAGGATGACGACGACGGGGGTCCGGTGCGTCAGCGCGGAGCGGAACGCCCGGTCGATCACCATGGGCGCCTGCTCGGCCGACGACACCGTCTGCAGGTACGGCCCGGCCACGTCCGCGAAGACGTTGCCGAGGTTGATCTCCTGCTGGTAGCCCGACCCGAGCACGCTGGTGTGCTGCTGCGCGACGAGCGCCACCACGGGCACGCTGTCGAGTTTGGCGTCGTACAGGCCGTTGAGCAGGTGCATCGCGCCGGGGCCCTGCGTGGAGGTCACCACCCCGACCGCGCCCGAATATTTGGCGTCGGCCACCGCCATGAACGCCGCCGACTCCTCGTGGCGGGCCCGCCCGAACGTCGGGGCGATCTCGGCGCGCTGCAACGCGCCGAGCAGCGGGTTGTTGCCGTCCCCGGCGTAGCCGTAGATCCGTTCGACGTCCCAGGCCACCAGTCGTTCGACGACGAGGTCGGCCACCGTCCTGTCCGTGGTCATACGCGTGCCCCTTCCGCTCGTCAGCCGTAGTGGCCCCACCGTAGGGGGCGCACCCGCGGCCCTCCACCGGTCATGGTGGCGCGGGCCCGCGGAACCGGTTGTCCGGCGGGTGGGGTGGACCTATCGTCCGGGCATGGACACCGATCTCAAGGCACTCGCCCTGGTGTGCTCGCTCAAGGCCTCGCCCGCCGAGTCGAGCAGCGACCTCATCGCCCGGCAGGTCCTCGACGAACTCGCCGGTCACGGCGTGACCGGGGAGACCGTCCGGGTCGCGGACTTCGACGTCCGTCCGGGGGTCGACGACGACATGGGCGACGGTGACGAGTGGCCCGCCATCCTCGAGAAGGTCCGAACCGCCGACGTCCTCGTGTTGTCCACGCCGACGTGGCTCGGCAATCCGTCCAGCATCGCGCAGCGGGTGCTGGAGCGTCTCGACGCGCAACTGTCGGCCACCGACGACGAGGGCCGTCCCGCGATGTTCGGCAAGGTCGCCGTGGTCGCGGTGGTGGGCAACGAGGACGGCGCGCACAAGATCGTCGCCGACATGTTCCAGGGCCTGAACGACATCGGGTTCACGATCCCGGCGCAGGGCTGCACCTACTGGAACAACGAGGCCATGAACCCGGTGGACTACAAGGACCTCGACTCCACGCCGTCGGCCGTGGCCTCGACCATCACCACGCTGTCGTCCAACGCGGTGCACCTGGCGCGGTTCCTGCGCCGTGAGCAGTACCCGGCGGTCTAACCCTTGGTGCTCCGCTCGACCGCGCTGCGGACGGTGTAGCGCAGGAACGCCGGGAAGGCGATCGCGCAGATCACCACGCCGATCACCACCAGCACGCCACCACCCGACGCGGCGACCGCCGTGCCGACCGAGGCCGCGGCCACGCCGTGCGCGACGTCGCCGATTCGCGGACCGCCGGCCACCACCACGATGAACACGCCCTGCAGCCGGCCGCGCATCTCGTCGGTGGCCGAATCCAGCAGGATCGCCTGGCGGAACGCGGCCGAGATCATGTCGACGGCTCCGCCGAACGCCAGCGCGGCGAGCGCCAGCCATAGCCACCACGCGGAGCCGCCGGGCGAGGACGCGCCCACGAACACCCCGAACGCGACCATCGCCGCGCCCCACAGCGCCACGCACACCAGCACCGCCAGGCCCTGCCTGCGCACGCGCGGGATCCACCCGGAGAACACCCCGCCGGCCACGGCGCCCACGCTCATCGCGGCGAACAACAGACCGAGGGCGGTCCCGCCGGTCGCGGGGTCGCCGAAGGACTCGGTGGCGATCTGCGGGAACAGTGCCCGCGGCATGCCGAAGACCATCGCGATGATGTCCACGAGGAACGAGGCCAGGAGGATGCGGCGGGTGGCCAGGTAGGCGAACCCGTCGATCACCGACCGCAGCCCCACCGACCCGCGCTCCCCCTCGACCGGCTGCGGCGGGAGCCGGAACACCGCGTACAGGGTGGCCAACAGCGCGACGGCGGTGAACAGGTACATCGTCGACAGGCCCAGGACCGGGATGAGGATGCCCGCGGACAGGGGCCCGACGATCGCCCCGAACTGCATCACGGTCATGTTCAGGGCCGAGGCGGAGGCAAGCTGGTCGGAGGGGACGATCCGGGGGATGATCGCCGAGCGGGTGGGCTGGTTGACCGCGAAGAACGCCTGCTGCACCGACAGCAGCACCATCACCACCCAGACGTTCCGGTTGCCCGCCGCGGCCTGCGCCCAGAACAGCAGTGAAGTGACGATCAGCCCGGTGGTGGTGACCATGAGCAGGCGACGCCGGTCGAGGGCATCGGCCAGCGCGCCGCCCCACAGGCCGAACACCACGAGGGGCACCAGCGCGAACACGCCGGTGAGCCCCACATACGCAGAGCTCCGCGTGATCTCGAAGACCTGCTGCGGCACCGCGACGATCGACAACTGCGCCCCGATCACCGTGACGATATTGGCGAGCCACAACCTGCAAAAGTCCGGCTGCCGCAGTGGTCGGGTATCCGCCAACTGGCGCCTCAGGACTGACACGCGGGGCAGGCTACTCCGCCTCAAGACGGTTCGAATCGTCGGAGTCACCCTCTATCCTTGGGGCTCTGTCCGCCTTGGGACCCTGTCCGCTCGCCGGACGTACCCGGACCCATCCATCACCACCACCGTGCGCGCGGCGCGCCGAGGAGACTTGATGACCACACCCGAGACCGACCGTTCAGCGCCCGACCGCCCACAGACCGCGGTCATCGTCCTGGCCGCCGGATCCGGCACCCGGATGAAGAGCGCCACCCCCAAGATGCTGCACCGGGTGTGCGGGCGGACGATGCTCGGTCACGCACTGCACGCCGCGGCGGGGCTCGAGCCGGACGCGATCGTCGTGGTCGTCGGCCATCAGCGCGACCAGGTCTCGGCGGCGGTCGACGAGTTGTCGGCCGAGCTCGGCGTGCCGGTCTCCACCGCGGTGCAGGCGGAGCAGAACGGGACGGGCGACGCCGTCGCGGCCGGGATGAAGGGACTGCCCGCCGACTTCTCGGGCACCGTGCTCGTCACCACCTCGGACATCCCCCTGCTCGACGCCGACACCCTGCGCGAGGTCGTGACGCGCCACGACCTGCGACCGCGCGCCGCGGTCACCGTCCTGACGTCGACGGCACCCGACCCCACGGGGTACGGCCGCATCGTGAGGAACGACGACGGCGAGGTGCTGCGGATCGTCGAGCACAAGGACGCCTCGGAGGACGAGCGGGCGATCGACGAGGTCAACTCCGGCATCTACGCCTTCGACGCCCTCGTCCTGCGGGACAAGCTCGGGCAGCTGGGCACGGACAACTCGCAGGGCGAGCTGTACCTCACCGACGTCATCCAGCTCGCGCGGCGCGACAACGGCCTCATCCGCGGGCACCGTGTCGAGGACCCCGATCTGGTCGCGGGCGTCAATGATCGCGTGCAGCTCGCGGCCCTGGCCGGCGAGATGAACCGTCGCCTCTGCGAGTCGGCGATGCGGGGCGGCGCGACGATCGTCGACCCGTCCAGCACGTGGCTCGACGTCGGCGTCCTCACGGGTCGCGACGTGACGATCCTGCCGGGCACCCATCTGACGGGCGCCACCGAGATCGGCGACGGTGCGACCGTCGGACCGGACACCACGCTGCAGGACACCGTGGTTGGCGAGGGCGCCACGGTCGTGCGTTCACATGCGGTGCGCGCCACAATCGGGGCTGGCGCGGAGGTGGGCCCGTTCGCCTACCTGCGGCCCGAGGCGGACCTGGGCGAGCGGAGCAAGATCGGCACGTTCGTCGAGGTCAAGAAGTCGACGATCGGGGCGAACACCAAGGTGCCGCACCTGACCTACGTGGGCGACGCGACGATCGGCGAGCACACCAACATCGGGGCGTCGAGCGTGTTCGTCAATTACGACGGGGTGAACAAGAACCGTACAGTGATCGGCGATCACTGCCGCACCGGTTCGGACACCATGTTCGTCGCACCTGTGACCGTCGGAGACGGGGCCTATTCGGGCGCGGGTACCGTGATCAAGGACGACGTCCCACCCGGAGCCCTCGCGGTCTCGGGCGGACGACAGAGGAACATCGACGACTGGGTGATCGAGAACCGGCCCGATTCCGGTTCGGCAGAGGCCGCCCGTCGTGCCCGGAACGACTCCCAGAAGGACGGACTCACGCAGTGAGCGAGTGGATCGACAACCAGAAGAACCTGATGTTTTTCGCGGGGCGCGCGCACCCCGAACTCTCCGACCAGGTCGCCGCCGAACTGGGCGTCGAGGTCACCCCCCAGACCGCCAGGGACTTCGCCAACGGCGAGATCTTCGTCCGCTTCGAGGAGTCCGTCCGCGGCTGTGACGCGTTCGTGCTGCAGAGTGCCCCGGCGCCGCTGAACAAGTGGATCATGGAGCAGCTCATCATGATCGACGCGCTCAAGCGGGGAAGCGCCAAGCGGATCACCGCTGTCCTGCCGTTCTACCCGTACGCGCGGCAGGACAAGAAGCACCGCGGCCGCGAGCCGATCTCGGCCCGTCTCATCGCGGACCTGCTCAAGGCCGCCGGCGCGGACCGCATCATCACGGTCGACCTGCACACCGACCAGATCCAGGGCTTCTTCGACGGTCCCGTGGACCACATGCACGCCCAGGGCCAGCTCTCGGACTACGTCCGGCAGCACTACGGGACCGACAACATCGTCGTGGTCTCCCCCGACGCCGGCCGCGTCAAGGTGGGCGAGAAGTGGGCCGATGCCCTCGACGGCGCGCCGCTCGCGTTCGTCCACAAGACCCGCGATCCCAACGTGCCCAACCAGGTGAAGTCCAACCGCGTGGTCGGTGACGTGGAGGGCAAGACCTGCGTGCTGATGGACGACATGATCGACACCGGTGGCACCATCGCCGGCGCCGTCAAGGTCCTCAAGGACGCCGGTGCCGGCGACGTCATCATCGCCACCACCCACGGCATCTTCTCCGATCCGGCCGCCGAGCGTCTCGCCAACTGCGGGGCCAAGGAGGTCATCACCACCGACACGCTGCCGATCCCGCCGGAGAAGCGGTTCGAGAACCTCACCGTGCTGTCCATCGCGCCGCTGCTGGCCCGGACCATCCACGAGGTCTTCGAGAACGGGTCGGTGACCAGCCTCTTCAACGGGAACGCCTGACATGACCGCGGACCCGGCGGGGCGCGCCACGATCTACCACAACCCCCGCTGCTCCAAGTCCCGGCAGGCGCTGGAGCTGCTCCGCGAGCGGGGTGTGGAGCCGACGGTCATCAAGTATCTCGACACTCCCCCGGACGTCGAGCAGCTGCGCACCCTCATCGCCGACGCCGGCCTGACGGTGCGGGAGGCGGTGCGGGTCAAGGAAGCCGAGTTCACTGAGCTCGGCCTCATCGACGCCTCGGATGACGACCTGCTCGCGGCGATGGTCGCCCATCCCCGGCTCATCGAGCGGCCCTTCGTCGTCACCGACAAGGGCACCCGCCTCGCGCGTCCCACGGCGGCGGTCGAGGAGATCCTCTGACGTCCCATCGCTGACGGTGCGCCGTCGCCGCGTCCGAACCCGCCGCACCCTTGTCCGGGAGCGGCGGGTTCGCTGCGATTTTGGGCCCCGCACCCCTCGGCGCTAGGCTGGTCGGGTCATCTCGGCGAGGGAGGACCCGCATCAACCCGGGTCACTCCGTTATCGACGCGATCATTGTCGGCGTGGTCCCGGTGGACCGGCCCGGCGATCGTCTCGATCGCCGAGGAGGTCATCACCCGCAGAGCGTCCCGCTCTCCCACCCGACGAAAAGGCGATCATGGCCAAGGAAATCAACAACCTCAAGACCTCCACCCGCACCGAGTTCGGCAAGGGCTCCGCCCGCCGCGCCCGTCGTGAGGGCAAGGTCCCCGCGGTGCTCTACGGCCACCACACCGAGCCCCGCCACCTCCTGCTCGACGCGCTCGAGTTCGCCGCCGTGCTCCGCGCGCACGGCACCAACTCCCTGCTCACCCTCGACATCGAGGGCGAGGAGCAGCTCGCGCTGCCCAAGCAGATCGACGTGCACCCGCTGACCCGCATCATCGAGCACACCGACCTGCTCGTCGTGCGCAAGGGCGAGAAGGTCGTCGTCGAGGTCTACGTCGTCCTCGAGGGTGAGGCCGCCCCCGGCACCCTGGTCACGACGGACGCCGACTACATCGAGATCGAGGTCGAGGCCACCGACATCCCCGAGGAGTTCACGCTCTCGGTGGAGGACGTCGAGGCCGGCACCCAGTTCACCGCCGCCGACATCACGCTGCCCGCCGGCGCCACCCTGGTCTCCGACCCGGAGACCCTGCTGGTCAACGTCATCGAGGCCCCGTCCGAGTCCGACCTCGAGGAAGACGAGGAGGCTGCGCCCCAGGGCGAGGCCGCCGAGGACGCCGCGAAGGCCGCCGAGGAGGGCTGATCCTCCCCCGCGTGAATCACGCGGACGCCGCCTGACCGGCGGCACCCGGTCACGGGCCCGGCACGACTGAAGCGTCGTGCCGGGCCCGTCCCTGTTCGCGCGTCGAGCGACTGCCCGCCCCTACTACTCTTGCCCCCCACGACGGCGTCTGGCCTGCCCAGCGGGTCACGCGAGACGCCAGGCCGGCGGGCGACTGCACCCGAACGGCATTCCCGGGCGCCTGCCACCGGGGACATCAGCGATACGACTCCACCCGGCGGGCCGTCACCGGGCGGGAAGTACACAACACCGGTGGATCAGCCGCGAATGAGCCCGAGCGCCAGCACCAGCATCATCACGGCGATGCCGGCGTCGAGCACCCGCCACGCCCCCGGCCTGGCGAACAGCCCACGCAACGCCTTGCCACCGAACCCGATGAGCGAGAACCACAGCACGCCCGCGATGAAGGCCCCGGCCGCGAACACCCAGCGCAGGTCGCCCCCCTGTTGGTTGGCGAGCGTGCCGAGGAACACCACGCAGTCGAGGTAGGCGTGCGGGTTGAGCCAGGTGAACGCCGCGCACGCCGCCACCGCCCCGAGCGTCGACGGGACCCGCGCGTTGCCGTCGACCTGCAACCCGTCGCCGGGCCGGATCGCGCGGGACGCGGCGAACGCCCCGTAGGCCAGCAGGAACACGACCCCGATCCACTTCATGACCGTGATCACCGCCGGCGCCGATTCGATGAGCACCCCCACGCCCGCCACCCCGAGCAGGATGAGCGCGGCCTCGGACACCACGCAGAAGGCGACGATGGGGACCATCGCCACATCGCCACGGATCGAACGCTGGAGGACGTAGGCGTTCTGTGCGCCGACGGCGGCGATGAGCCCGAGGCCCATGCCGACGCCCATGAGAAGTGTGGAGGTAGCGGTCACGATGCCACGGTAGGCCCGGTTTCATCAGTAGTGCCACTGCACTTTCTGCACTAGCATTAGCTGTGCTTATGAACACTCTGCAGCTCGATCACCTCCGCACCCTCGCCGCCGTCGTGGATCTCGGCTCGTTCGAGGCCGCCGCCTCCCACCTGCACATCACCCAGTCGGCGGTGTCCCAGCGGGTCCGCGCACTCGAGGAGTCCGCGGGACGGATCCTCGTCCGTCGCGAGCGCCCGATCTCCGCCACCGCCTCCGGTGAGATCGTGCTGCGCACGGCGCGGCAGATGCTCCACCTCGAAGAATCCCTCGCCGGCGAACTCGACGACCCGGCGTCGGCCCAGGAGCACGTGGTCCTGGCCGTGGCGTGCAACTCCGACTCGCTGGCCACCTGGTTCCTCGATGCCATGACCGAGGTCCACGCGGCCGGCCGCGTGGTCTTCGACATCCGCCGCGAGGACGAGTCCCTGTCCAGCGAGTTGCTGCGGCGCGGCGAGGTGATGGCCGCGGTGACCAGCCAGTCCCGGCCGGTCCAGGGTTGCCGCTCGCAGCCCCTGGGATCCATGCGGTACCTGGCCTGCGCGAGCCCCGGGTTCGTCGCCCGGCACCTGCGTGACGGCTCGACCACCGCCGCGCTCGGCCGGGCGCCCATCGTCGACTTCGACCGCAGCGACGGCCACCAGAACAACCACTATCGCCGCCTGGCCCGCCGGGAACCCACCGGGCCGCGGCACTTCATCCCCAGCTCGCACGATCACGTCCGGGCGATCGTCGCCGGGCTGGGCTGGGGCCTGATCCCCGAGCACCTCGCCACCCCGTGGCTGGTCTCTGGCGAGATCGTCGACGTCTCCCCCGACCACTTCCTCGACGTCCCCCTGTTCTGGCAGCACTGGAAACTGCAGTCACCCGACCTCGACGCCCTCTCCGCCGCCGTCCTCGACACCGCCCGCACCGAGCTGCGGAACTGATCGGACAGGTGCGCCCGGGCGGGCCGGCGCCGTCTGGGATCATGGCCCCGTGACTACCGCCTCCACGCCCGGTCCCACGCTCATCGTGGGTCTGGCCAACCCCGGACCCGACTACGAGGGCACCCGCCACAACATCGGCTGGGACGTCCTGCAGGAGTTGGCGTCCCGCGCCCTGCCCATGCCGGCGAGCTTCTCCACCCACAAGCGGACGAACTGCGAGATCGCCCAGACCCGGCTCGCCGACAAGCCCGTGGTCCTGGCCCGCCCCCGCAGCTACATGAACCTCTCGGGCGGGCCGGTCGCCGCGGTCGCCAAGTACTACTCGGTCACGCCCACCGACATCATCGTGATCCACGACGAGATCGACATCGACTTCGGACAGGTCCGCCTCAAGCGCGGCGGCGGCGAGGGCGGCCACAACGGCCTGCGCTCGCTGTCCGGCTCCCTCGGCACCCGCGACTACATCCGCGTCCGCGCCGGGGTGGGCCGCCCGCCGGGCCGCATGGCGGTGGCCGACTTCGTACTCAAGCGCTTCTCCAAGCTCGAGCAGCCCGATGTGCCGTTCCTCATCCAGGACGCCGCCGACGCCGTGGAACTCCTCCTCAAGCACGGGCTGGAGACGGCCCAGAACCAGGTCCACTCCGCGTGACGCGCTTTCGGCGGTTCGAGCGCGAGGCCCACCTGGGCTTCGGTGCCGACCTCTTCCGCCGCGCGAGTGCAGCACTCGTCACCTGGGACCTGCACCGGCGGGCGGACTTCGTCGTCGTCGCCACCGGGCCCGCCACCCCCGGCCGCACCGTCATCCTCCGGCCGCGATCGGGCCCCGGCGCGTGGCTGCACCTGGCCGCCCCCTGCGAGGTCACGGAGGTCGTCGACCGCCCCGACGCGCGGGGGTTCACCTATCGCGCCCTACCCGGCCACCCCGAGCGCGGATGGGAGACGTTCCTCGTCCGGCACGATCCCGTCACCGACGCCGTCGCGCTCACTATCACCGGTGAATCCGCGCACGCCACCCTGCTCGCCCGGCTGGGCGCACCCATCGCCCGACTCGAACAGGAGCGGATCACCCGCCGCTACCTCGCCGCCCTGCGCGACCGGCCCTGACCCGACGGCGCCCGACATCACCGTTCAGCGACATCACAATTCATAGAGCTCCTGCAGCCGGTCGAGAAGCGCCACGAGCGATCCCTCCGTCAGCGACTCCGCGATCGCTCCGTCGACGAACCGCTCGGACCGGACCACCCAGGTGAGCAGCGCGCGGGTCAGGTCCTCGTCCGACCGCTCGGCCAGCCCGGTGAGGTCGGTCAGCGAGCCGTCCGACAATCCGCGCCGCTCCAACTCGTCGAGGTACCCGTGCCGGGTGAGCACGCCCCCGCCGAACGCCTCCATCACGGCCAGGGTGTCCTCGTCGTAGGTCGGGTAGCGCACCAGGTACGCGCCGTTGCGGTGTCGCTGCCCGCCCGCCCACGTCACGCCATCGAGCCCCCGCAAACGCTCGACCACGGGCAGCAGCCGCCGGAGCGCGGCCCTGCGCTCCTCCAGCTCGTGCCGGTCACTGCCCTCGCCCATTCCAGTCCCCGCCTCTGCGCGTCGTCCGACGCGGCTCGTGCGCACCGTAGCGACCGGGTACGACACCCGGCCGCGCGTAGCGTCGTTCACGGTTCATCGGTCGGGGCACGCGCACTCGTTACGAAAGCTATCGACTGGCGTGCTCGATCCACGCAGGCGCCGCGCCTGACCTCGCCTTTCACGCACCACACCGACCTCGTGGGTCGCACCGCCGGATTGTGTGCTCACCCGTGGGCGGACGTACGCTGGATGACGACGACGAGGGCCGTCGACTGCCAGAAGGAGTGCGCGTGACCGAGACCGCCGAGGACACCGGAACGGGCGGGCACGCCACGGGTGCGGACGCCGCCGGGGACGTCACATCCGAAGTCGCGCGCCG
Organism: Dietzia sp. IBK-p2-15D; assembly: GCF_057773105.1. Taxonomy (NCBI): domain Bacteria; kingdom Bacillati; phylum Actinomycetota; class Actinomycetes; order Mycobacteriales; family Dietziaceae; genus Dietzia; species Dietzia sp. IBK-p2-15D. The sequence continues at coordinate 98,759 of NZ_JBYMTK010000005.1, read as the reverse complement.
CAGGACCTTCGCGGTGATCGCCCATCCGGACGCCGGCAAGTCCACGCTCACGGAGGCGCTCGCGCTGCACGCCCGGGTGATCACCGAGGCCGGCGCGGTCCACGGCAAGTCGGGCCGCCGCTCGACCGTGTCGGACTGGATGGAGATGGAGAAGGCCCGCGGCATCTCCGTCAGCTCCACCGCGCTGCAGTTCACCTACGCACCGGAGGGCTCGAGTCCCGGCGACGACCCGTACGTCATCAACCTGGTCGACACCCCCGGCCACGCCGACTTCTCCGAGGACACCTACCGCGTCCTCACCGCGGTCGACGCGGCGGTCATGCTCATCGACGCCGCCAAGGGCCTCGAGCCGCAGACCCTCAAGCTCTTCCAGGTGTGCAAGCACAACGGTCTGCCGATCATCACGGTGATCAACAAGTGGGACCGGCCCGGCCGGGCGCCGCTCGAGCTGCTCGACGAGATCACCGAGCAGATCGGCCTCGTGCCCACCCCCCTGTTCATGCCCGTGGGCATCGCCGGCGACTACCGCGGCCTGCTGCGCCGCGGCGACGACGGCGCCCCCGAGGAATACGTGCACTTCACCCGCACCGCCGGCGGGTCGACGATCGCCCCCGAGGAGCACTACGACCCGGACACCGCCGCCGAGCGCGAGGGCGACGTGTGGGAGACCGCGGTCGAGGAGTCCGAGCTGCTCTCGGCGATGGGTCAGGACCACGACCAGGAGCTGTACCTGGCCGGCGAGACCAGCCCGGTGATCTTCGCCTCCGCGATGCTCAACTTCGGCGTCCACCAGATCCTCGACGCGCTGGTCGAGCTGGCCCCGCCGCCGCGCGAGTGGCCGACCGTCTCCGGCGAGCCCCGCAAGACCTCGGAACCGTTCTCCGCCATGGTGTTCAAGGTGCAGGCCGGCATGGACGCCGCGCACCGCGACCGCCTGGCGTTCATGCGCGTGGTCTCCGGCGAGTTCGAGCGCGGCATGGTGGTCCAGCACGCCCAGACGGGCAAGCCCTTCACCACCAAGTACGCGCTGACGGTGTTCGGCCGCGACCGCACCACCGTGGAGACCGCCTACCCCGGCGACGTGGTGGGCCTGGTCAACGCCACGGCCCTCGCCCCCGGCGACACCCTCTACAGCGGTAGGAAGGTGCAGTTCCCGCCGATCCCGCAGTTCGCCCCCGAGCACTTCGCAGTGGTCCGCGCCCAGTCGCTGGGCAAGTACAAGCAGTTCCGCAAGGCCATCGACCAGCTGGCCGCCGAGGGCGTGGTGCAGATCCTGCGCAACGACACCCGCGGCGACGCCAACCCGGTCATGGCCGCGGTCGGCCCCATGCAGTTCGAGGTGGTCACGGCCCGGATGAAGGCCGAGTTCAACGTCGAGGTCGTGGTGGACAACCTGCCGTACACGATCGCCCGCCGCACCGACGCCGAGTCGGCCGGCGAACTCGGCCGCCAGCGCGGGGTCGAGGTCTTCCAACGCACCGACGGCGAACTGCTGGCCCTGTTCGGTGACAAGTGGCGGCTGCAGTACATCACCAAGGAAATGGAGCACCTCACCATCGAGCCGCTGGTCGCCGACACCAACTAGCCCGCCCGCCCACCGGACGGGCATCCTGGGAGTCATGCCAGCAGATCCCGCAGCCAGCGCAGCCACGCCCTCTCCCGGCGCCGACCCCTCGGTCAGCCTCCGCGTCTTCGTCGAACCACAGCAGGGTGCGACCTACGCCGACCAGCTCGCCGTCGCCCGCGCGGCCGAGGACCTCGGCTACGAGGCATTCTTCCGGTCGGACCACTACCTCAAGATGGGCGACATCAGCGGACTGCCCGGCCCCACCGACGCGTGGCTGACCCTCGCCGCCCTGGCCCGCGAGACCTCGACCATCCGGCTCGGCACCCTGCTCACCTCGGTGACGTTCCGCCACCCGGGCCCGCTGGCGATCTCGATGGCCCAGGTCGACGAGATGTCCGGCGGCCGCCTCGACGTGGGACTCGGCGCCGGCTGGTACGCCGACGAGCACACCGCCTACGGCATCCCCTTCCCGCCGCTGGGCGAGCGGTTCGACCTGCTGGAGGACACCCTCGGGGCGCTGGAGACCTTCTGGTCCACGCCCGCCGGCGAGACGGTCTCCGTCCGCGGGAAGCGTATGGACATGCTGGACTCCCCCGGCCTGCCCAAGCCCGTGCAGCAGCGCCCGCCGGTGATCGTCGGTGGCCACGGCAAGAAGCGGACCCCGGCGCTGGCCGCCCGGTTCGCCGACGAGTTCAACGTGCCGTTCGCCGACCTCGACACCGTGGCCACGCAGTACCGTCGCGTCGACGAGGCGTGCGCCGAACGTGGCCGGGCCCCCGAGGAGATCATCCGCTCGGCCGCGCTCGTCCTGTGCTGCGGACGCGACGAGGCGCAGATCGCCCGGCGGGCGGACGCCATCGGCCGCGAGGTCGACGAGCTGCGGGCCAACGGCGCCGCCGGGACCCCGGACGAGATCGTGGACACGATCGGCCGGTACGCGGCGATCGGTGCCCGGCGCATCTACCTGCAGGTGCTCGACATGTCCGACCTGGACCACCTCGACCTGGTCGCCTCCGAGGTCGCGCGCCAGCTCTGACGCGAGCCCTGCCCGGCCGGCCGGTCGCCCCGCCGGCCGGGCGAAACCCCCTCCCCTGCCCGAGGAGTGGGATTAGTGTCACGCCATGGTGGCACAAGGGACGACGACAACGAGGTCCGCACATCCCGGAGGCTGTGCGTGGGCCGCGATGGCACTCCTCGTCGTCGTCGCCCTACTCGCCCCCCTGAACGCCGCACCGTCCCGGGCGGCGACGCCAGCCGGCGGCTCCCCCATCAGCGGCATGGTCGACGCCCACGCGCACCTCGCGGCGTCGCAGGCGTTCGGCGGCGCCCTGCGCTGCGGCGAGCCGTTCTCCCCCGGCGGCCTCGGCGAGGCGCTGGCGGACTGCCCGAGCCACTCGGGCACCGGGCACTTCGCGCTGCTCGAATCGGTCCTCGGGGGCACCGCCCTGCCCGGCGGGACCCAGGGCTTCCCCACCTTCGCGCAGTGGCCGTCGCACGACTCCCAACTCCACGAGCAGGCCTACTACACCGGTATAGAGCGGGCGTGGCGCGGTGGACTGCGGGTGCTCACCAACCATCTGGTGGCCAACCGCGTGCTCTGCGAGGCGCTCGCCGGGATCGGGGTGCCCGCGCGCTACCCGTGCGACGAGATGGCGCAGCTGCGCCGGCAGGTGGACTACCTCGAGCGGATGGAGGCCCACATCGACGCCGAGCACGGCGGTCCCGGGCGGGGCTGGTTCCGGATCGCCCGCTCGCCGGAGGACGTCCGCGCTATCGCGGGGGACGGGAAACTCGCCGTCACGCTGGGCGTCGAGGCATCCGAGCCGTTCGGGTGCCGGGTGGTCGACGACGTGCCGATGTGCACGACCGAGGACATCGACCGGGGGCTCGACGAGTTCGCCTCGTGGGGCGTGTCGACCGTGTTCCCGGTGCACAAGTTCGACAACGCCCTCGGCGGCGCCCGCATGGACGAGGAACTGGCCGGCCTCGCGGTCAACATCGGCAACAAACTGGGCACCCAGCGGTTCTGGGAGACCGAGCCGTGCACCGGTCCCGACGCCGACCACGCCCAACCCCTGGCCTCCACGCCCGTCGCCGAGGGCCTGGCGGCGGCCTCCTCGGGCGCACCCGCGGGCGCGGCACTGCCCGTCTACCCCGAGGCCCCGCTGTGCAACGTGCGCGGCCTGACGCCGCTCGGTGAGCACGCGATCCGCGGGATGATGGCCCGCGGCATGGTGATCAACATCGACCACATGGGCGTCAAGACCGCCCACCGCACCCTCGACATCGCCGCCGGGGCGGGGTACACCGGCCTGGTCGTGGACCACGCCTGGGCCACGCGGGGCAACACTCGCCGGGTCCACGAGCAGGGCGGGTTCGTGGCCGCGTTCGCCTGGCCCGCCGACGCCACCGAGAACTTCGAGACCGGCTTCCTCGAGCAGTGGCGCACGAACACCGCCAGCGCCACCCGGCCGTTCACCGGCTACGGCTTCGGCTCCGACGTCAACGGCCTGGCCGCCCTCGCCGAGCCCCGGCCGAGCGCGGCGAGCGACCCGCTCGTGTACCCGTTCACCGCGCCCAGCGGCGAGGTGATGGACCGGTGGCGGTTCGGCGACCGCGTGTACGACCTCAACACCGACGGGGTCGCCCAGTACGGCCTCTACGCCGATTGGGCCGCCGACGTGCTGCACCGCGCCGGGCCCGACCGGGCCGAACTCGAGCGTCAGCTCATGGGCGGCGCCGAGGCGTGGACGGCCAACTGGGAACGGGCGCGCTGACCACCGGTTCGTCCTGCGCTGCTGCGGCGATTCGCGGCGCCGGACGACTAACCTGAGGCAATGACCCCGGACCCGTCCCCTCCCCGTCGCTCGCGCCGCCCGCGGATCGCCGGAGCAGCGGCGCTCGGGCTCACCGTGGCCCTGTCCGCCTCGGCGTGCGGCACCCCGGTCCCCGACCCGGAGCCCGGCCAGAGTCCCGCGGCCTACTCCGGACTCGAGGTCTCGGACGACCGGGTCGAGTACGCGATCGGCAAGGTGACCGACATCGTCGAGGAGGAGCTCGAGGCCTCGGGCATCCCGGGCGTCGCAGTGGCGGTGGTGCACGGTGGCGAGGTGGCGTTGGCCGAGGGGTTCGGCGTGCGCAGCACCGAGACCGGCGAGGAGGTGGACGCGCGGACGGTCTTCCCCATGGCGTCGGTCTCCAAGCCGGTCAGCGCCACCGTCGTGGCCGCGGAGACCGCCGAGAGCGAGATCGACTGGTCGACTCCCGTGCGCGAGCACCTCCCATGGTTCGCCCTGTCCGATCCGGGCGTGACCGCCGACGTGACGGTGGGCGACCTGTTCGCGCACCGCTCCGGGTTGCCCGAGCACGCGGGCGACGACCTGGAGGACCTCGGGTACGACCGCCCGGCGATCCTGCACGGGCTGCGCCACCTGCCGCTGGAGCCGTTCCGCGCCTCGTACGCGTACACCAACTTCGGGCTCACCGCCGGAGCCGAAGCCGTGGCCGTCGCGGCCGGCACCCCGTGGCCGGAGCTGGCCCGCGAGCGGCTCTTCGACCCCCTCGACATGGACGACACCTCCTACTCCTACGAGGACCTCCTCGACCGCGACAACCGCGTCGTCGGCCACGTCCGCGCCGCCGCCGACGAGTCGGGCGAGTCGTCCGGCGACTGGGTCCCGGCCGATCCCGCGCGCGATCCGGACGCCCAGTCCCCCGCGGGGGGCCTGAGCTCGTCGGTCACGGACATGGCGCGGTGGATGTCGATGGTGCTCGACGACGGCGCCGGGCCCGGCGGCTCGCAGGTCGTCCCGTCCGACGCACTCCGACAGGCTCTGACCCCGCAGGCCGTGTCCTCACCCCCGCAGTCCGCGGCGGACCGGACCGGGACCTACGGCTACGGGTTCAACATCTCCACCAGCTCCTCCGGCCGCGTCGAGTGGAGCCACTCCGGTGCGTTCGCGCTCGGTGCCGGAACGGCGATGCTCATGATGCCGTCGCTGGACCTCGGCATCATCACCCTGACCAACGCCTCGCCCGTCGGGGTGGCGGAGACGATCAATTCGCGCTTCGCGGACTACGCGCAGTTCGGCGACCCGACCCTGAAGTGGCGGGAGCTCTACGGCGAGGCGTTCGGCCCGCTCCTGGCCCCGGTGGGCGACCTGGTCTCCACGCGGCAACCCTCTGCCCCCGCACCGCCGCGCCCGGCCGACGAGCTGGTGGGTGTCTACCGCAACGACTACTTCGGCGAGATCGAGATCCGCCGCGTCGCCTCACAGTCTGACCGGGGATCGGACGGGGATCCGGACGATCCGCCGGACGCCGGCCCCGCACTCGCGCTGGACGTGGGCCCGGGGCCGCAGGTCTGGCCGCTCGACCACTGGGACGGCGACACCTTCGCCGTGAGCCCGGTCGGTGAGAACTGGCCGCCCGGCTCCCGCGGTAGCGTCACCGTCGACGGCGACACGGTGACCGTGGAGCTCCTCGACGGCAACGGACTGGGCACCTTCACCCGCGTCGGGGAGGACCCTGCCGAGCCCACCGGACCCGCCGAGCCCGCCGCCTGACCGTCCGGCCGGGACTACGCCGACCGGGCCGCCTCCAGCTGCGCCGCGCGCCGCCGGTCCCGCTTGGCATCCGCGTCCGGGGTCGTGAGGAACGTGGAGAGCCAGGCCATCCGGGGATCGGCGTCCACGAGGAACGCCTTGACCGCCAGCGTCAGCGGGACGGCGAGGATCGCGCCCAGCGCACCGGCGATCGCCGACCAGAACACCAACGACAGGAACGTCACGGTGGGGGTCAGCCCCACGGCGTCGCCCGTGAACTTGGGCTGGATGAAGCTCTGCATGACCAGGTTGACGACGCTGTAGATCACCACCACCCAGATGGCCTCGACCGGCCCCCCGGTGAGCAGCGCGAACAGTGCCGGCGGCACCAGCCCCAGCACGAAGCCGATGTTGGGGATGTAGTTGGTGACGAACGCGAGCACGCCCCACACCAGCGCCAGCGGCACGCCGAGGATCATCAGGGCCACCGTGTCGATCACGGCCACGATGAGGCCGAAGACCGTGGAGACGATCCAGTACGACTTCACGCCGTCGGTGAACGACCCGAGGGCGTCGGCGAGCCGGGGCCGCTGCCGGGCGATCACCGCGCGGCGCCTCGTGATGCCGGGGACGTCGAACACGAGGAACGTCAGCGCGATGACCAGGACGGTGAGCTGACCGCCGGCCGAGGACAACTGACCGGCGACGTTCTGCAGGGTGCCGACGATCGTGGTGGGGTCCACGCCCTGGAGGCTCGAAGTGACCTGATCCTCGCTCACGCCGAAGGTGCCGAGGAACGCGATCGTCTGCTCGTACAGTTCGACGAACTTGTCCTGGTATTGCGGGATCTCTTCGGCCGCGACCCACAACGCCCACACCAGCATCCCGACCAGCGCGGCCAGCAGCAGGTAGAGCACCAGAAGAACGATGATCATCGCCCCCCAGCGGGGCAGCCCGGCCCGCTGCAGCAGCCGCTGCAGGGGCTGGGCGGCGATGACCAGGTTCAGCGCCAGGAACGCCGGCATCAGCAGGCTGGCGTGCTCGGACAGTCCCCACACCACCACGAACAGGGCCGCGAGGGACACCGCCGTGACGCCTGCGATGCCCCAGCCCTTGGGTTCCTCATGGGGGGCGGGGGCGTCCGTCGGACCGGATGGGTCCGGTTCCGAGGTGTGGTCGCCGGTCAAGTCAATGCGGGACATCGCCGCCTCCTGTTGACACCGTCCTCGGAGTAGGACTGCACCGAGAGTACGTGGATCGTCTGGGCCTGACCACGTAGGCCGTTCCCATCCGCGGAGCGGATCTGACGATAGTGGGGAGGCCCTTCGCGCTTCACATCGCTGTCCAGTTCACCCCAATCGCATCCACAGACTTTTCTCAGCATCGCCTGGCCGATGTCGATTAAACCCACAGAACATCCACTTCAAGCGCGTTTAAGATGTCGATATACTCGCTGCTCTCAGCTTCAGTTTATCTCGAATAAGTAACTGTTTACCCACATGCTTGACGTTTCAGCTCGATGGGAAGACGCTTATCTCGGCTCGGTAGTAGCCATCGCCTCTCCTAAGGGCTCATCCCATGACATCGACACCTCTCCGACGAACGGAAGCCCCCCACCCGGGGCCTGCGCTCCTCCCAGATGGACTGTGCCCGACGTCCGCCGCAGAAAGTCCAGTCACGACCAGACCGAGACTGTTCCGCCACCACGATGCCGGCTGGGCCTCCCCCTATAGCCACAAGCTGTGGTGTTCGGACGCGATTGTCGTGGGCGTGGCTCTGACCGTCGCGCACTTCCTACGGTTCGGTATCGAGCCCCGGGAGATCGCGGTCATGCATCAGACGGTGCCCTACGTGCTGGTCGCAGTCGCTCTCGCCGCGGTCTGGGTGGGATGCCTGCGTCTGACCAACAGTTATGACCCACGAGTGTTCGGCGCAGGGGCGGACGAATACAGTCGGGTCGTCAGGGCGTCGTTCTGGCTCTTCGGCGGGCTGGCCATATTCGAGGTGGTGTTCCGGCCGGACGTCGCCCGAGGGTTCGAGGCGATAGCTCTACCGCTCGGGAGTGCCGGCCTGCTGGTGACCCGCTGGTACTGGCGTCATCGCCTTTCGGCTCGACGCTCGAGGGGCGAAGCCCTCGAACGCCTCCTCATAGTGGGATCAGTCGAGTCATCCTCAGCGCTGGCCGAACGTCTGTCGGCAACGCCTGCATTCGGCTACGCGGTGGTGGGTCTCTGCGCGCGCCCGGAACGAGCTCTCGGCCAGGCTGAAAGTGACCCAACCAACAAGCTGGGCGTACCGATCGTCGGTGACTGGGATTCTGTCGGCGAAGCCGTGAAGATGTCCGGCGCGACCACCGTGGCGGTCACGGCCGCGAACATGTTGGGGCCCAGCATGATGCAGTCCCTGTGCTGGGAGCTCGACGAGTTGGATGTCCGTCTCTTCGTCGCTCCGGGCCTGGTCGATGTCTCCGGTCCACGCGTACTCATGCGACCGCTGGCGGGTCTGCCGTTGCTGCACATCAGCCGGCCTCAGTACAAGAGCGCAGTTCGGCTCTGGAAAGGCATTTCGGACAAGCTGGGCGCAGCAGCGCTCCTTCTCGCTCTGTCGCCGGTACTTCTGACGGTCGCCGTCGCCATCAAGTTCGACTCCCGTGGCCCGGTCTTCTATCGCGCGGCTCGGGTGGGATATCAGAATGAGCCGTTCCGCATGTGGAAATTCCGGTCGATGGTGATCGACGCCGATGCCCGACGTGCAGCTCTGACCGGTACGGACGACGGTAACGGCGTCCTGTTCAAGATGAAGGACGATCCCCGTGTAACCCGCGTCGGGAAGTGGATCCGGCGGTACAGCCTTGACGAGATTCCGCAGTTGTTCAACGTCCTGGCAGGCGACATGAGCATCGTCGGCCCGCGGCCACCGCTGACGGAAGAGGTCGAGAAGTACGACGGACGCATCTCCCGGCGAATGCTGGTCAAGCCCGGGATGACAGGTCTGTGGCAGGTATCGGGACGATCAGACCTCACATGGGAGGAGTCCGTCCGCCTGGATCTCTACTACGTGGAGAACTGGTCACTGATGCAGGACCTCGTGATCCTGTGGCGGACGGCTCGGGCGGTTCTTTCCAGCGACGGAGCCTACTGATGCCTCACTGCCGGTGGGCATGTCGGCCACGCGACGGGGCAGCAACGTGAATCCGATCACCACCACTCAAGTCAACGTAAAGAGGGACGAGATGCCTGCTGAAAGACTTCGGATCGCTGTAATCGGCGCCGGGTACTGGGGACCGAACTTGGCCCGGAACTTCGCCCAGAGCCCCGACTGGGATCTTGCTGCCGTATGCGACCTCGATGTGGAGCGAGCGCGAGCAGTGGCTGACCGGGTCGGGGCCCCTTTCACATCGTCGCTGGACGAGGTACTGGATGATCCCACGATCCACGCCATCGCGATCGCGACGCCCGCCCGAGCTCACGGGGAGATCGCCACCGCCGCCCTCGGGAAGGGCAAACACGTCGTGGTCGAGAAGCCGCTGGCCGACTCACGCGGTATCGGCGTGGAGATGTGTGACGCCGCCGAACGCAACGGGTTGGTGCTGATGGCTGATCACACCTACTGCTACACGCCGGCCGTACTGAAGATTCGCGAACTCATCGAGTTGGGTGAAATCGGCGAAATCCTTTATATCGATAGCGTCCGGATCAATCTTGGCCTGATCCAGCCGGACGTGGATGTCCTGTGGGATCTTGCGCCACACGATCTGTCGATCCTCGACTTCATCCTGCCCGACGGGCTCGATATGTCCGAGGTCTGCGCAGTGGGTTCAGACCCCCTGAATACCGGCAAGGCCTGCGTGGGCTACCTGACGTTGCCTCTAGGAAGCGGCGGGATCGCTCACGTCCACGTGAACTGGCTGAGCCCCACCAAGATCCGGAGGATGGTGATCGCTGGCTCCCTGCGAACCATCGTCTGGGATGATCTCAATCCCCAACAGCGCATCAGCATCTACGACCGTGGCATCGACCTCGACACGCAATCGCGCACCGAGGCGAACGTGACGCCGGCGACCGTCTCGTACCGGCTCGGCAGCATGTGGGCGCCCGCGCTGGCCGAGCAAGAAGCTCTAGCCAACATGGCGACGGAGTTCGCGTCCGCTATCCGGGGTAGGCGCGCTGCTCGCACGAGCGGCGGGTCAGGTCTCCGGGTCCTCTCCGTTCTGGAAGCAGCCGCTCAAAGCCTTGCCAGGGGTGGGATGCCGGTGGCCGTCGAGCACGAAGTTCCCGAGTTGGAGACGGTCCTATGACAAAGCTCGAAGGTGCGGAAGTCCTGGTCACGGGTGGCGCGGGGACTATCGGATCAACACTCGTCGATCAGCTTCTCGAAGCCGGGGTCACCCGGGTCGATGTTCTCGACAATCTGGTGCGTGGGCGGCTCGCCAATCTCGAGGCCGCCCTCGAGAGCGGGCGGGTCCACTTCACCGAGGGTGATATCCGCGACGCCGAACTCGTGGACGAGGTGACTGCGGGGAAGGACGTCGTATTCCACCAAGCGGCTATCCGCATCACGCAATGTGCGGAAGAGCCGCGCCTGGCCCTGGAGGTCATGGTCGACGGAACGTTCAATGTGGTCGAGGCCGCAGCCAGGCACCACGTCGGCAAAGTAGTGGCCGCATCCAGCGCGTCCGTCTATGGAATGGCGGAGATCTTCCCGACCGATGAGCGACATCATCATGGGAACAACGACACCCTGTACGGTGCGGCGAAGACATTCAACGAGGGTCTGCTCAAGAGCTTTCGAGCGATGAGCGGATTGGACTATGTGGCGCTCCGGTACTTCAACGTCTACGGACCTCGCATGGACGTGCACGGCGTCTACACAGAGGTGCTGGTGCGGTGGATGGAACGGATCGCAGACGGCGAACCGCCGCTGATCTTTGGCGACGGCCACCAGACCATGGACTTCGTCTGCGTCCCGGATATCGCACGAGCCAATATTCTTGCTGCTACGAGTGGAATAGCGGCCGGAACCTACAATGTCGCGAGCGGAACCGAGACGAGTCTCCGCGAACTCGCGAGCATGCTCCTCAGGGTCATGGAATCCGATCTGGACATCGAGTTCGGTCCGGAGCGCGCCGTGAACGGGGTCGCACGACGGCTGGCCGACACCGCCGCCGCCCGGCGTGACCTGGGGTTCGAGGCCGCGATCGGGTTGGAGGACGGCCTACGCCGGCTTGTGGAGTGGTGGACTCCGTTGCGAGACGAAGTCGCCGCGGGCCGGAAGACAGGTGCGCTGTGAGAGAGCGCATCAACGTCATGAAGCCCTGGCTCGGCCGGGAGGAAATCGACGCGGTCGCAGAGGCGATCGATAGCGGCTGGATTGCGCAAGGCCCGCGCGTCATCGCCTTCGAGAACGAGTTCGCGATCGCGATGCAGGCGGATTTCGCGGTCGCCACCTCAAGTTGCACCACCGCCCTGCATCTGGCGTTGGTGGTTGCAGGGATAGGTCCTGGCGACGACGTCGTGGTTCCGTCGCTCTCATTCATCGCCACAACTAACGCAGTTCGCTATGTCGGCGCGGAACCGGTCTTCGCTGACGTCGAACCGGAAGGCGGCAACGTCACCGCCGCAACCGTCACGAAGGCGCTGACGCCGCGGACTCGCGCGGTGATCGTGGTCGACCAGGGCGGAGTTCCCGTCGATCTCGATGCCATTCGAGCGGTTACTGATCCTCTGGACATCGTGGTGGTGGAGGATGCCGCGTGCGGTGCTGGCTCCACCTACAAGGGCTCGCCTGTGGGTGTCCGCGCGGCGCTGACGACATGGTCGTTCCACCCTCGCAAGTTATTGACCACCGGCGAAGGCGGAATGCTCACCACCAACAACCGGGAGTGGGCGGAACGAGCGCGCCGGTTGCGCGAGCATTCCATGTCGGTGTCGGCAGCCGAGCGTCACAACTCGACATTGCCGGCAGCCGAGTCGTACCCCGAGGTCGGGTTCAACTTTCGTATGACAGACGTGCAGGCGGCCATCGGGCGAGTTCAGCTCGGGAGGTTGCCCGCTATCGTGGCCCGGCGTCGGGAAGTCGCCGCCCGCTACTCCGCGGCGATCTCCGACATCCGCGGGCTACGCGCCGTCTCCGATCCGGAACACGGGACGACAAACTTCCAGTCTTTCTGGGTGGAGGTCTCCGACCCCTACCCCACCGATCGCGAGGGGCTGCTCGGCGCGTTGGCGGCGGAGGACATCTCGGCGCGCCGCGGAATCATGGCGGCCCATCGCGAAGAGCCGTATCGCGATCTCATCCCGGATGGCGGCCTGCCAGCGACAGAACGACTTCACGACAGAACGCTGATTCTGCCGGTGTATCACCAGATGACCGACACCGAACAGGATCGTGTCATAGACGTCCTCCACTCTCCGGCAGCGACATGACAGGGGGACTGCTACTGGTCGGTGCCAGCGGCCTCGCACGTGAAGTGCTCGCCGCAGGCCTCGGGGTCGTCGGGGTCCTCGATGACGATCCGGGCCTGGCTGGGAGGAGTCTCTCGGGCACTCCCGTCCTGGGGGCGGTGGCGGCCGCGGTCGATCGACCCGAACAGCTGCTGATCACGATAGGTCCGAGTATGGCCAGGCAACGTGTCGTCAACGGGCTTGAACGCATGGGCGTCGGCCCGGACCGGTATGCCACGTTCATCGCCGGGTCGGCAGTGGTGGGATCAACCAGCACGGTCGGCGTCGGTTCGATCCTGCTCGATGGCGTCGTCGTCACTGCAGACGTCGAGATCGGCAGCCATGTGGTGATCATGCCGAACTGCACGATCACGCACGACGATCGTCTGGCTGATTTCGCAACCCTAGCCGCCGGCGCCTCACTCGGTGGTGGCGTTCACATCGGGGAAGCCGCGTACGTCGGGATGAACGCGTGCGTGTATCCCCGATGCTCAATCGGGCAACACTCAACTGTCGGTATGGGGGCAGTGGTGATCGGAGATCTGCCGAGGGACCAGACCTGGGCCGGGGTACCCGCACGTCGCTTGAAAGGCGGAAGGTGATGGGGGACGTTCCTTTTCTGGACCTGACGGCGCAATCGGCTGAGATCGCCGATGAGGTACTGCCGGTGTGGCAGCAGCAGCTCGCCACCGGAGCCTTCATCGGCGGCGAGGAAGTCACAGCGTTCGAATTGGAGTTCGCGGCTTACATAGGGGTCCCACATGTCGTCGGAGTCTCGAACGGCACCGACGCCCTTGAACTCGCGTTCCGCGCGTCCGGGGTTGTCCGGGGCGACGAGGTCATCATGCCGGCCAACACCTTCATCGCGACGGCGGAGGCGGTGTCTCGGATCGGTGCGGTGCCGGTGTTCGTTGATGTGGATAAAGACCATCTCCTCATCGATCCGAAGCACGTCGAAGCCGCGATCACCGAGCGAACCCGCGCGGTCGCTCCGGTCCATTTGTTCGGGCAGACCGCGCCCGTAGAAGCGCTCGTGCCTATCGCTTACAAGTACGGATTGACAATCGTCGAAGATGCAGCTCAGGCTCAGGGCGCATCAGGCCCGGCCGGTCGAGCCGGCGCCATTGCTTCGATCTCTGCTACCAGCTTCTATCCCGGGAAGAATCTCGGTGCGGCAGGCGATGCGGGCGCAGTGATGACCAAGGATCCGGAGGCCGCCGCCCTCGTCCGCAACCTGGGCGCCCATGGCAGTTCAAGGAAGTATTTGCACGACCATGTCGGGATGAACGCGCGACTGGACGCCGTTCAGGCGACTGTGTTGCGAGCCAAACTCCGCCGCCTGGAGAGATGGAACGAGGCGCGCCGCGCCGCCGCCGAGCGTTACCAGATGCTTCTCGCGGATACCGCCGGGGTCCGGCTCCCGCGGACGCGGACGGGCAATATCGACGTCTGGCACCTGTACGTGGTGCAGGTCGAGGGGCGCGAACAAGTCATGGCCGGTCTCGCTACCGCCGGTATCTCCACCGCGATCCACTACCCGACTATCGTGCCCCTCACCGAGGCGTACGCGTCGCTGGGATACCGACCAGGCCAATTCCCGGTAGCAGAGCGCGCGGCCACGCGAATTCTGTCGCTACCGATGTTCCCGCATCTGACAGTCGAACAGCAGGAGCGCACTGCCGAGGCCTTGGCCTCAGCAGTGTGGAGCTATTGGGCCGGAGATGACTAACACTGGTGAGCCCGGAGCACGCCGGGCGCTGATGTGGAGTTTCACCAATACAGCCGTCGGGAAGTTCGGGACGCTCTTCATCTCTATAGTCATCGCCCGACTCCTCGGGCCGGAGGAGTTCGGCACCTACGCGGTGGCCCTTGTTGCGCTCGCCGCGGTGCTGAGCTTCAACGAGTTGGGTGTCAGTCTCGCGATCGTGCGTTGGGAGGGAGATCCGTACCGGATCGCTCCCACAGTCACGACGATATCTGTGGTCGCCAGCGTCGCAGTGTTTGGAGCCGGCTGGTTCGCGACCCCGACGTTCGCCGCAGCAATGGGCGACTCGGATGCGACAGATGTGGTGCGCTTGATGCTCGTGTGCGTGCCCCTGAACGGCGTGGCCGCCACACCGGCGGCCCTTCTCCAGCGCGAATACCAACAGGGGCGACGCACAGCCGCCGATCAAGTCAACATCTGGCTCGGGGCGGTGATCTCCGTGACGTTGGCCGCCGCGGGCTGGGGGGCAATGAGCCTCGCGGTCGGCCGGGTGGTGGCGGCAGTCGTGTTCACCGGCATGCTCATTCGGCTGTCGCCGGCTCGACTGAATTGTGGTTGGAACCGGGAGGTGGTGCGACCGCTGTTGAATTTCGGTCTTCCGCTGGCCGGGTCCAGCCTGGTCGTCTTCGCGGTCGGGTATGCAGATCAACTCGTGGTGGGCAACCGACTCGGCGCTCAAGCGCTGGGCTTCTATCTGCTCGCGTTCAATCTCGCCAGTTGGCCCGTGAACATTTTCTCCCAGCCGATCAGGGCCGTAGCGCCGGCCGCCTTCGCCCGCATCCAGAACGATGCTGCGCGAATGGACCAGAGTTTCAGGGCGGCGTTCCGCCTCGTACTTGTCATCGCTCTGCCCGCCTGTGCGTTATTGGCCGGCGCAGCGGTGCCCATCGTCACTGTCGTGTACGGGGAGGTCTGGGCTCCGGCGGCGCTGGCGTTGCAGTGGCTCGCGTTGCAGGCCGCAGTCCGCATCGTTTTTGAATTGTCCTACGACTTTCTCGCGGTCAAGCGCCGATCTGTCACCTTGATGATCGTTCAGGTGTGTTGGCTCGCCGCGTTGATACCCGCACTCATCATTGGCGCTCGGTATGGCATCGCCGGCGTCGCCATAGCGCAATTTGCGGTCGCGCTTCTGGTCCTGATCGGCGGATACACGTGGGCGCTGAGCCGTACAGGTATCGGATTGGTTGCTCTGATACGCACCGCCCTCGTCCCGTGCACAGGTGGAACGCTCGTGTGGGCGGTGGGATACGCGGCTACACAGGGTCTGGAACATCCGTTCGCCGCGGTGTTGGTCGCAGGCGGAGTGACCCTGGCGGTCACCGCTGCGCTGGCACGGCTGTCGCGCGACAGTCTTCACCTGCTCCGGAAGATCGATGTCCTCGAGGAGGTCGCATCATGAGGGTGATCGTCTACCCGCACGACCTGGGCATCGGCGGAAGTCAGCTCAACGCGATCGAACTCGCCGCAGCTGTTCGCGACCGGGGTCACGACGTACTCGTGTTCGGTCGGTCCGGTCCACTCCGCGCGCGGATCGACGAACTAGGTCTGCCATTCGTCGAGGCACCCCCGCAGGGGAAGCGCCCATCGCTTCCCACCGCGCGAGCCCTGGCCGAGTTGTCGAAGCAACGCAGTATCGACGTGATCCACGGTTACGAGTGGCCGCCGATCCTGGACGGGGTCCTCGCCGCGGCGAGGCGCCGATCACCGACGGTGGTAGGGACGGTGATGTCGATGTCTGTGCCGCCTTTCATACCGCACAGCGTCCCCCTGGCCGTCGGGACAGCCGAGATGCGGGACTACGAAGAGGCTGCGGGTCGCCTCCGCCTTCATCTGCTCGAACCACCGGTGGATCTCGAGTTCAACGACCCGCAGAGCGTTGACGGTGTCGCGGAATTCCGACAGCAGCACGGCATAGACGAGACCAGACTGAACATCGTGAGCGTGGGCCGCCTCTCTCGCGAACTGAAGCTCGAGGGGATCTTGACCGCCATCGACGTCGTGGGCGAATTA
Organism: Dietzia sp. IBK-p2-15D; assembly: GCF_057773105.1. Lineage (NCBI taxonomy): Bacteria > Bacillati > Actinomycetota > Actinomycetes > Mycobacteriales > Dietziaceae > Dietzia > Dietzia sp. IBK-p2-15D. The sequence continues at coordinate 82,430 of NZ_JBYMTK010000005.1, read as the reverse complement.
GCGGCCACGCACGCGGTGCGGTTGGTCCTGGTGGGAGACGGTCCTGCACGCGAAGAAGTCGACTGTGTGGCCGATGCCGTCAATCGGCGATGTGGCTCCGGCACGGTGATCCAGACCGGACAGATGGACGACCCGCGGCCTGCTTACGCGGTAGCAGACATTTCACTGGGCATGGGTGGCTCGGCGCTACGGGCGCTCGCATACGGGAAACCGCTCGTGGTCCAGGGGGAGAAAGGGTTCTGGCAGACCATGACGGCAGCGTCGGTCGAGCAGTTCTTGTGGACCGGCTGGTACGGAATCGGCGAAGGCTCCGCCGTGGGAGCCGCGCGTCTGAGGAGCGAGCTCGAAAGTCTGCTCTCCGATCCGCATCTGCGGACCGAGCTCGGGCTGTTCGGTCAGCAACTCGTTAACACGCGCTTCTCGCTGACCAGAGCTGCGGCAATTCAGGACCAGATCTACCGAGAAGCGATCGCACACCCTTGCCCACGACCGCGACGTGATGAGGCCACCGCGCTCTTCCGTTATTCGTCGTACTACCTGCGAAAGCGGATCCAGCGGCTTCGCGGCACCACCACAGAGGACGACTTCAACTCGCGGCCGGTCACCGCTATCAGGAAGGAGGCCATGTCATGACTGATTCGTCCGAGGTGGTCGTCTGGATTGCCGGTGTCGGGTGGGATGACTTGACCGGTACTGATAAGCGTATCGTCCTTGAACTTGGACGCCGGGCCGAAGTCCTCTGGGTCGACCCTCCGCGGCGAGGTGGTTGGGTGCAATGGCGCGCCGGCAACAGGAGTGGGGAATACGTGGCTCCGGGAGTTCGCCGAGTCAGGATTCCGGGACTGCCGGGATTCTCGCGCTGGCCGATCCGTGTGCTGACGAGGTTCACGACAAGCGTGACTGTCCGACATGCGCTCAGCGGGAGCCTCCGGACTCGCGCCATCGTCGTTGCCAATCCCACGGGCTATTTCCCGCCCGGGGTGACCGGTAAGCGTGTTCTCTACGTGACCGATGACTGGATAGCCGGAGCGAAGCTCATGGGCCTGTCGCCTCGATTCGTCACGCGCACCCTATCTAGGGCGGCTCGGGAGTCAAACCTCATTGCGACAGTCAGCCCGGGGCTTATTGAACGGATGAAATCGCTGGGGTTGACAGGAATCCCCTCTGCGTTCGTACTGCCCAACGGTGCGCCGCCTGTGTACCCCCCACAGCATTCCCGCCGAGCGCCGGTAGCAGGACTTGTCGGAACACTGAACGAACGATTGGATCTGGCACTTCTGGAAGGAGTGGTAGATGCCGGCATTAGAGTGCACCTGATCGGTCCCCGGACAGACCGCGATCCGGAATTCGGTCAACGGCTGGACCGGCTTATCTCGAGAAGTCTTGTCGAATGGACGGACCGCGTTCCTGCCGATGAACTGTCTCCGAGGATCGGAGTCCTCGCAGTGGGACTCACACCGTACACGGACAGCGCATTTAATCGCGCTAGCTTCCCGCTCAAGACTTTCGACTATCTTGCCGCTGGCGTCCCGGTGATCTCTTCTGATCTTCCGGCATCCAGGTGGATCGGTTCCGAGTGTGTTCAGACGACCGAGAACACCACCGAATTTGTTTCGGCTGTGAAATTACATGTCGAAGTGGTGCGGCGGGGTGGACCCACGGTTGAGCTATCGAACCTCTGCCGCGAGTTGGCCAGCCGGCACTCGTGGGAGCACCGTGCGCAGGAACTGCTTGATTCAATCGACGGCACCGGCTAACCACAGATGAAATCTATCCCGTCAAATCGATACGGTAGATATGGTAGGTGGACTCGGAGGGGAATTCGTCGGTCAGCCGGCCGTCGATGATCCCCACAGTGCGGCCCTCATGGACGAGTGTCGCCGTGTCACCTAGACCATCGGGCAGAACGAACGACCTGCGGCCGGTGCCGCCGTCGGTCATGGCGAAGAGGTAAGCCTGCCCGTCGTGCACTTTCAACATCGTCTGAGATTCATCTGCGGCATGCCAACGGAGTGACTGAGTATTCAGGACCGGGGCCAGCTCGAGTATTTGATTGTTCACCTGCGTCATAGCTTCGACCTGGCGAAAACCGCAGAAGGCCTCACCTAGTTCCTGCGCCTGCCGCACCGGTTGGGTGCTCTTACACGGACCGCCGAGTGACTGCTGAAACCACACGATGCCCCGCGCCTCGTTAATGAGAGAGGACATCGCTGCGCCCCGAATTTCCTCAGGCTCCATGTACCGAGTGAACGCCCCGTCGTCGTTGGCCCCGCTCATCACCTCGACAAAATTCCAGATCGGCATGAGATTGTCGTCCCGCGCGTCAAGATTCCGCAGTGCCTTCACGAACTTGCCATAGCTTGATGCAGTGCGGCAGGTCGATTCAGGTATCCGTCCGTCGTAGAGATGGCCCCGGTATGCGTCCCCGGCATCGCAGAAGGGCACCGTGTAGAAGTACATGTCCAGACTGACGACGTCGGCGAAGGTGTTCACATATCGAAGTCGGTCTGCGTACGACAATTCGGGCCCTACTACCATGTTGGTGAAGTTGGCATACAAGAACTGCCTCCCCGTAGCCATCGAATTCTTGAGCCCCTCAAGGTGCGCGAATCCTTCAGCTGGCGGGGTGAAACGCCCGTCGACCTCATCGTCGAGAAGAATGCCGGGCCAATACCGGGATCTGTCGTCAAAGGACGCATTCACCCGCCCACCTACCCAGTACATCTCAGACTCCTGCAGAGCCGCGAAGTCTGTTTCCTCCCACAGCCCGCCGGTGTAAAAAGTGAGTCCGGCGGCTTTGTCAGACCGGGCGTGATCTGCATTCGAGACCTCGCCGTACCAGAGTCCGATCGGGAAGAACCGAGGATCCGTCCAATTGCTTGCATTGGCGAACCGCGCCCAGTACCCAGGCCCCCCCTCCCACGCAATTCGAGGGAGGGTCTGAATGTCGTCGCCAGGCGAATAACTGCCTGGGGTGGGCGAGCTACACCCGCTCGTTATGAGCGACACGGTCAGGACCGCGGCGACCACAAGTCTCCATCTCGGTGATACCATCCATGTTAGAGTAGTTTCACCGTCGGCGGCGGGGGGGATTTCCGCCAGAGCCAGCATTTTCAGAGCCGGCAGTTGAGGTCGGCCCACTATCGAGTCGGTTGACACGTCCGCGGATTGGGGACACGACATGGATCTATTTGATGTGGCGCAGGCCTGTCGTCGACGCTGGTACGTCACTGTCCCACTTGCGCTGCTCACGTTGGCCATGGCGGGTCTGGCATATTACGCCGTCCCCGTCGTCTACCGAGCATCCGCTGTCGTCGGCCTCGCCCCCTCGCCTCTCACTGGTGGCGAAGGAAACGGGATCATTAATAACGGCGGAACCATCATGCTGGCGAATCTCACTGCTGCGGGTATCGATTCCGCCAGCGTTGCCCAGGACATCAAGGACTCGTCGGGCGCAACCGATTTCGCTGCAGCTGTGGTCGCGGTCCCCGGTGGCCAGATGCCGATGTTGAATCTCGTTGCTTCTGCTCGCGACCGCGACACGGCCGTTTCTGCAGTGACGATCGCGCAACAACGCGCCCAGGATGAATTGGACCGGATTCAGGCCAACGCCGGCATCTCCGAACGTGCATACGGTGTGATCTATCAAGTCAGCGGGACTCCGAACGTCGAAGAATTACGCCCGGGTCGAAAGAAACTGGTGGCGGGCATAGTAGGGCTGGGCGTGATTGTCAGTGTTCTCGCGGGACTGCTCTGGGATCTGAGAAAGTCGAGAGAGCCCAAAGAGGACGGAGCCGTCAGCAATGAGTCCGCCGCGAGGGGTACCGACGGTGGTGAAGACGGCGATGGCGACCCGATAGCCGATGGCCCGGATGGACAGACGCACGACCACGTCAATGATTCGACGAGGTACCTGCTCGACCACGAGTCAGCGATGTTCCACTCACCGGCCGGGGGGCGAAACACGGGAGAACCCGGCAGGGCTGATCCCGCGGGTCGAGGGCTTGTTGATAGCGGTGAAGCCGGCGATGCCGGGCCATCCGAGCCACGGTCCCCCGCGGAAACCGAGCGCGGCGGTAATGCGACCAGCCGTCACCGGCGATAGCGATGTCGGCCGCGGTGCGCTTGCGTGGTTGGTGGCGCTCGGAACGGCTCCGCACCGACCGCATCCCCCTCCTGGGAGCGCTGTTCTGCCTGGTCGTTCCTCTCATCCCCGCGTCGGCCGTCTTGCCGGGACCGCTCAGGGGGCAAGGCTCGCCGGCGCGGCTACTTGCAATCGCGATGCTGCTGGTGGTGCTCTGGCACTTCGTAGGGCGCCGACGATCCGGGCCACCACAATCGCTGAAACCAGGGGCGGTTCTCCTGGTGTTGTTCCTGGTTCTCCAACTGTTCACGTACTTCATGGGGGCGTTCTCCCCCGGAAACGCCGAGATCGAAGCGAATAAGGACCGTATCGCGGTAGCAACCGTCATGTACGCGTTCGTAGCGCTGTACATCATCACCAGAGTCACGCATTCGCGGCAACAGCGCTATCTGATCGGGGCGCTCCTCACCGGGCTCACGTGGGCGATGTGCGTCGGCGTCCTGCAGGGTGTCGTCGGGCTCGACATCCGCAATTTATTCGTACCACCGGGTCTCATCAGTAGCGTTCCGGATACCGAGATCATCGCCCGCGGTGCGGCGGTTCGTGTAGTGGGAACGTCGTCGCACGCGATTGAGTTCGTCGTGCTGTCCGCAGCGACCATTCCGCTCGCACTGCACATGTCCCGCTTCGCGCGCACCACGCGTCGGCGGCGGTGGGCGATCTTCTCGGTTGCGGTGGCCTGTCTCGCCCTACCTCTGGCGGTGTCCCGGACCGGACTGTTAGCGCTGCTAGCCGCATTCGCTGTGTACTGCGTCGGCCAATCTGTGAGATTTCTGCTCAACGCGGTGGTTATCGGAGGAGTAGTAGCGGCTACCTACCGTCTCGTTTATCCCGGCCCCATTGCATCGTTGATCTCCTCGGTACTCGACGCGGGTCAGGACGATAGTATTACCACTCGCACCGATGACTATTCGTGGGTAGGCAGGATGTTCGCCGAGCGCCCTTGGGTCGGGATGGGCCTCGGAGGCAACCCCTATCCGGAATATCAGATCTTGGACAACCAGTGGCTGCAGGCCGTGGTCCAGGGTGGAGTAGTCGGAGTCGCGGCGTTGACATTGTTCGTCTTCGCCGGGTTCGCAGGTCTCGCAGTTGCCCTTCATCGCAGCACGAGTCCCAGGGCGCGGGACGAGGCCTACGCATTGGGCGCTTCATTTGCGGCGGTGACGGTGTCGATGGTGACGTTTGATCTCCTGGTATTCCAACAAGTGAGCGCGCTTCTCTTCATTCTTTACGGGCTCTTGTGGACCCGAGTCGCACCCGTCAGATCCGACCCACCGAGTCCGAGGCACGAGGGAAGTGCTCGGCTTGGTGTGAGCACTCGACGGAAAGCACGTGAATACTGACACCGGCTGGTGGACTACACGAATCATCTGCTCGATTCGTCGCGCTCCCATCGCTCGGCCGTGTCCAGCCCGCTCCTGAGGCGAGCAACACCCGCGATCGACAGATAGACGAGCGCGTCCAGCGCTGAAACGGGCCCACGAATCGTGCGGAGTACCGCCACCAAGGTAGAGGGTGACGACCAGTTCGCCTCTGCTACCTCGCGATTCGTACGGTAGATCCGCTTCAGGGTATGTGTGAGGTGCGGGACGCCGACCGGCGTGGTGACGATCGCCGGGTCGGTCCGAACCACTCGATACTCGGCCGGCGAGAACTGCAGATCGAGCCAGAGATCGTCGGCGGTGAGATCCGGGAACCTCCCGATCCGTTCGAGGCCCCCGCTGTTGAGAGCATAGATGCCAGCGCCCCAGATCGAGGTGTTCAGCATGGGTACTCGACGGCGGCAACGGTAGTAGCGTCTGACCAGAAAAGTGGACGTGGAGAAGTCGTACTTTCGATCGGGTCGAGCAGCAAGAACACCCGGTTCGCGAAGCACCCTCACCAAGTCGAAGACCGTCTTCTCGGTCACGGTGATATCCGCATCGAGGAAGATACACGGGGCAACTGATGCTGCTCGGAGCCCCGCATTGAGTGCTTCAGCCTTGTTCCCGTCAGCGAGTTCGAGCGCCCTGACCCCGGGGTACGATTGCGCGATCCGGGCGGTGTCGTCTGTGCAACCATTCGCCACGACGATGACATCGAGGGCACCCCTGGCTGCGGCGTCAGCCAGAGGGGCCATGGTTCGCGAAAGGACTGTCGCCTCGTTGTGTGCGGGAATGACGACCGAAGCGGACCGCGGTTCTAGAACGTGGGCCGGACTCTCCTCTGCCTTCGGGAGCTCGTCCCATCGGGCCGGGTCCAGCAGCGCGGTCCGTGTGTGGCGAGAGCCCGGTCGATTACCCCGCAGCAGTGTGGCGAGAACAAGAATGCTACGTACGACTTCCGCGTACGCGTCACTGTGCCACTTGGCCGCGTAGCGAACCTTGTTCACGGCGAGCAATGTGTCGAGTTCTCGTGATGTGCCGGAACCGGCACCGTGATGAATGACCGTCACATCGGGATCGAACAGGATCTCGTGACCGAGCTCTCGGATTCGTCGGCAGTAATCGGTCTCTTCCGAGTACAGGAAAAAGCGCTCATCCCACGGCCCGACCGCCTCCACGACATCTTGCCGGAGCAACAACGCCGCGCCGGTCACCCACTCGGCCTTGCCCGGGCGCGAATAATCCCGCGGATCGGACACGCGCTCGGTGAATGCCGCTGGCCGGCCGAGAATATGGTCCCCGAGGAGCGAGTCCCCCAACGTGCGGAAGACGGTGGGCTCTCGATGGAGCGACCGGTGCAGAGTGCCGTCCGAATGGACCATCGCGGGTGCCACAGCAGCAGCACCAGCCCGGCGGGCAGATTCCACCCACTTGCTCAGTGCGCCGTCGGGTAGACGGAGGTCGGGATTGATCACCGCCTGAAAATCACAGGAACCGGCGCAACGCGTGGCGGCGTTGACTCCCCCGGCGTAGCCGATATTGCGTTCTTCGACGAGGCCGATGTCGGTTCCCGCGGACCGGACGATGTCCCGGGTTCCGTCGGCGGAGCCGTTGTCGACGACGATCACACGGATTGCGAGGTCGGCCGCTGCCCGCCGTAGATCGCCGAGTAGCAACCCGATGTCATCGGCGCTGTTGTAGGTGACGATGACGACGCAGACGTCGGCGTGTTCGTCATCCGCTCGAAAAGAGCGGTCAACGCCCATCCTGGACCTCCTCCAGACCAGCCGGATCAGAGGCCGGATCCACGCGCCGATAGCTGCGACCGCATCGACAACGGAGGTCAGCCTCGAGTCGCTCGCCGCACCGGCAGACCCAGCCCCTGAGACGGGCAGGGTTCCCGACATAGAACCCGTGCGGCGCGAGATCCGTTGCGACGACACTCCCAGCCCCGGTGAAGCTGTACTCGCCCACGGTGTGACCCGCGACGACGACACTGCCGGCGCCGAGGGTGGCGCCCCGGCGAACGAGCGTTCGGGTCAGTGCGTCACCGCTCTTCTTGATCTCGGCCCGCGGCCTGAGGTCATTGGTGAACACGACGGCCGGTCCCAGGAACACGTCGTCCTCGACGGTCACACCGTCGAAGATCATCACCCGGTTCTTCACCGTCACCCGATCGCCGACCACTGCACCAGTCTCGATGAACGCGTGATCGCATACGTTGCAGTCGGCGCCGACAGCTGCGCCGGGAAGGATGTGTGCGAACGCCCATACGCGGGTGCGTGGACCAACGTCATCGCTCTCGCACAGGGCGTGTGAATGGGTGAAGAAATCAGGTGCATCTGACATCTGCGACCCTCCCTGAGATGGGCGGTTCCCCGCTGCTTCCTGTGTCACTTCAGACTAGGGCACCGAATGAAGAAGAAGTCACGCATCGAGAGTTGCCCCTCGCAGCTTCTTGAATTGCTGCGGGCCCTCGATCAGGTATCGGCGCGCAAGTCGTCGTGGTTCGCGATAAAGCCGGTAGAGCCATTCCGCTCCGGTTTTCTGCATCCACTGCGGTGCTCGCGCCACTCTGCCCGCCAGGAAGTCTCCCGATGCTCCGAAAGCGAGCAGTACCCGAGCTCCGGAAAGTGCGCCATAGGTGTCGATCCACTGCTCCTGGCGCGGCTTTCCCAATGCGACCACCAGAATGTCCACCTGTGCGGCGGCGATGTCCCGGACGATCGCTCGCGCTCTGTCCGGGTCATCGAGCTCCTCTCGGCTCGGAGCCCAGACCGATCCCGCGTCGAGTCGCGGCCAGCGCTGCGCCATCACCTCGGCGAGGTCGTCGTGCATGGATCGCGTCCCACCCAGCCACCCGACCCGGGCGTCGGAGTTCTCCGCCGAGCTGAGGATTGCCGGTAACAAGTCCGCGCCGGTCACTCGGGGCCAGGCCAGCCCCGTGAGGGTTCTCCCCCTCCACGCGATCGGCATCCCGTCCGCCAGCCACAGCCACTCGACCGGGTGAGTGACCGAATGGACTCCCGTACCGTCCGGGAAGTGGTGGAGGTGGTCGAGGTTCACCGAGCCGACGGCGAGCGCCACTGACGGGCGTTGCCTGATCGAGTTGCCGATTCGTGTGACGACGTCGTCCTGCGTGGCACGAGTAACGGTGACTCCGGCGAGGTTCATCCCATTGGCCATACGACTAATCCCGACCTGCGAGTCGGACCCGATTCAAACCTCTCGGGCCTACGCATCTGCGAGTGCTCACCGCATCCGGCACCCACACCTGGTGGTCGTCCATTGCCCGATAATACGCGCTGCAGGTGACCTTGTACGGGCAAAGTGAACAGCGTCCCCGCCGGGCGGCCAGCCCAGGACCAGACCCGACCGGACGCACGTGCCCCTCCGACCGGAGATCCGGCCGAGGGGCACGCGCGTCGTCCCGCCGCGCAGGTGCCCGATCAGCTCCCGGCGAGCGCCGAGCGGATGGCGTCGACGTCCACGGAGTCGAGGTCCGCCGGGTCCCAGGTGGGGTTGCGGTCCTTGTCGATCACCACGGCCCGCACACCCTCGACGAAGTCCGGGCGGGCGGTGATCCAGGCGCCCAGGGCCAGCTCGTTGTCCAGGCACGCCCGCAGGTCCCCCGCCTTCGCGCCGGCACGCAGCAGTTCGATGGTGGCGACGATCGACGTGGGGCAGTGCGACCGCAGCATCTCGAGCGTGGTGGTGGCCCACTCGTCCTGCTCACCGGACTCCAGCGCCGCGATCATCTCCTGCGCGGTGTCGCGGGAGAAGACGTCCTCGATGCGCTCGATACGGGCCTCGACGGCGGACTCCCCCGCCTCGGAGCGCTCGAGACCGAACCTCTTCAGCGCGTCGGCCAAGCCGATGGCGGCGACGGCGTCGACGAAGGCGTTGCGCTCGTCGTCGTCGATCAGGTGGGTGGCCAGGCCGGTGAAGAGGGCGTCGGCGGAGTTCATCCGCACGCCCGTCGTACCGAGGTAGATCGCCACGGCCAGGCCGCGCTCGCCGCCGCCGCACAGGCGCGGCAGGAAGTGGCTGGCGCCGACGTCCGGGATGAAGCCGATCGCCGTCTCCGGCATGGCCATCATGACCTTCTTGGTCACCACGCGGTGCGAGCCGTTGATCGAGACTCCCAGGCCTCCGCCCATGGCCACCCCGTGGATCACGGCGACCGTGGGGACGCGATGCGTGTGGTACGCCAGATCCATCGCGTACTCCTCGGAGAAGAACTCGTGGTTCCTCTCGTGCTCACCGGCGGCCGCGGCGTCGCGCAGCGCGCGGATGTCGCCACCCGCACAGAACGCCTTCTCCGAGGTGCTCGTGGTGATGACGGCCTCGACGTCCTCGTCCTTGGCCGCCTCGTCCAGCGCCGTGTGCAGGGCCCGGCACATGGACAGGTCCAGCGAGTTCAGGGCCTTGGGGCGATCCAGGACGATGTGCTGTATCCGGCCATCACGCCGGCTGCTGACGAATTCGCTCATGACCCCATAGTGTCAGGCCGCCCACCGACCGTCGCACGGATACTAGGAATTCCTACTTCGCTGCCCCCGATGCGGGCCCGCCGCCTCAGCCCTCCAGCAACTGCGAGGCCACGTCCGGCACGTACCTGAACTCCTCGCGCGGCGGGCGGTCGTAGTTCGAGTCCGCGCCCTTCGGCCGCTCGGGGATCTCCAGCGCCGGCGGGTCGAGCTTCTCCCACGGCACGGTCGACAGCAGGTGCGAGATGACGTTGATCCGCGAACGTTTCTTGTCCTCGGACTCGACCGTGAACCACGGCGCCTCGGGGATGTCGGTGTGGACGAACATCTCGTCCTTGGCCCGGCTGTAGTCCTCCCACCGGGTGATGGACTCCAGATCCATCGGCGAGAGCTTCCAGCGGCGCATCGGGTCATCGTGGCGCGACCGGAACCGCCGCTCCTGCTCCTCGTCGGACACGGAGAACCAGTACTTGCGGAGCATGATCCCGTCCTCCACCAGCAGACGCTCGAAGATCGGAGCCTGGTGCAGGAACCGCCGGTACTCGTCGGGGGTGCAGAAGCCCATCACCCGCTCCACGCCGGCGCGGTTGTACCAGGACCGGTCGAAGATCACGATCTCCCCGGCCGCCGGCAGGTGCTCGATGTAGCGCTGGAAGTACCACTGCGTCTTGTGCACCTCCGTCGGGGCGGGCAATGCCACGATCCGGGCGTGCCTCGGGTTGAGGTACTGCGTGATCCGCTTGATGGCCGAGCCCTTGCCCGCAGCATCGCGCCCCTCGAAGACCACCACCATCCGGTTGCCGGTCTCCCGGAGCCACGCCTGCATCTCGACCAGCTCCGCCTGCAGCCGCTCGAGCTCGGCCTCGTAGGCCTTCTTCGGCAGCTTCTCCAGACCGCTGGGTAGGAGGTCCTTCTTCTTCACACCGCTCTTGGCACTGCTCTTGGACGCGCTCTTGCTGTCGCTCTTACCAGAGGCCTTCTTGCTGCTCATGGCCCGAGCCTACGGACCCGACCCGGTCTCCTCGGCCGGGACGATGATGTTGACAGTTTTCGTCAACACTGTCTAGTTTCACGCCCATGCCGCACATCTCCCGCCGGGGCTTCCTCGGAACCGTCGCCGCCGCCGGGATCGCCGCCCTGGCCACCGACCCCGCGGCCGCCGCCCGGCCGAGCGACTCCGCCGGCACCGCGACCGACGCCCCCGCACCCAGGCGGATACCCCACGAGGTGCAGGACCACCGGTGCATCGTGGTCGGGAGCGGATTCGGCGGCGGCATCTCGGCGCTTCGTCTCGCCGAGTCGGGAGTCGCCGTCGTCGTCGTCGAACGAGGCCGCCGCTGGCCCGCCGGACCGGACTCCACCACCTTCCCCAGCGCCACCTCCCCCGACGAGCGCGCCCTGTGGTTCCACCCGCCCGCCCAGGTGTTCGGCCGCCCCGTGGACCTGCCGCGCCACACCGGCCTACTCGAGGCGTCCGTCGGCGAGAACATGACGTCCGTCTGCGCCACCGGCGTCGGCGGCGGCTCCCTCATCTACCAGGGCATGGCGCTACAACCCACCGAGGAGCTGTTCCACACGTGGTTCCCCGGCGCGATCGACTGGCGCGAGATGGAACGCGAGTACTACCCACGCGTCTCCCGGGTGCTGCGCCTCGCCGAGGCCCCCGACGAGCTCGTCGCCGCACCCCAGTACGCCGCCTCTCGGATCTTCGCCCAGCGCGTCCGCGACGCGGGGCTCCCCCTGCGCAAGATCCCCATGCCGATCGACTGGGACTACGCCCTGGCGGAACTGCGCGGCGAGATGCGCCCGTCGTACACCAACGGCGACAGCTCCCTGGGCGTCAACAACGGCGGCAAACACTCCGTCGACGTCACCTACCTCGCCCGCGCCGAGGCCACGGGCCTGGTCGAGGTCCGGCCACTGCACGACGTGCGCGCGATGCGCCGCCTGCCCGACGGCCGCTGGGAGCTGGACGTGGAGGTCCTCGACACCGCCGGACGGCTCGTCCGGACGCTGTCGATGCGGGCCCCGGCCCTGATCATGGCCGCCGGCTCGGTGGGCACCTCCACCCTACTCACCCGCGCCGCCGCCACCGACGCCGTCACCGACCTGCCCGACGGCATCGGCAGCGGCTGGGGCACCAACGCCGACCGCATCTACCTGTGGACCGATCCCACCGCCGGGTTCGGCGCCGTCCTGGGCGGACCGGTGGTCTACGGCAGCCTCAACTGGTCCGACCCCGCCACCGCTCACACCGTCATCAGGCCTCGCTCCCACCGTTCGGACCGGACCCCCACACCACGGTGATGGTCGGCTACGGCGTCAGCGCGGACCGCGGTCGGGTCGTCTACGACTCGGCGCAGGACCGCGGGATCATCCGCTGGCCGGCCGACGGCGACTCCGGCATCCTCACCCACGTCGATCGCACCGCACGCGCCATCGCCGGCCCGACCGGCCACCTCACGGACACCAACCGCATGCTCAACTCCACCTGGCACCCGCTCGGCGGCGCCGTCATAGGACAGGTCTGCGACCTCGACGGCCGCGTCCTGGGCCAGCGCGGGCTGTACGTCGTCGACGGCGCGCTCATCCCCGGCACGACCGCCGCGTGCAACCCGTCGCTGACCATCGCCGCGATCGCCGAGCGCGCGCTGGACAGGATCGTGCGGCAGGACGTGGGCGTCGTTTTTTAGGGGCGCCGACTTCTAGGGGCACCGTTTTTCGGGCACGGCGTCCGGCGGCGTCCGGCGGCGTCCGGGATACTGGCGGGGTGCGCTCCCGCGACTCCATCCTCGACGCCACCCGAGCGGTCATCGGGCGCGCCGGTTTCGGGGGCGTCACGATCGCCGCGGTCGCCAAGCAGGCCGAGGTCAGCCGCCAGACCGTCTACTCCATCTTCGGCAGCCGCGAGGACCTGGTCTCGCAGGCCGTCTCCGAGCGACTCACCATGCTCACCGGCGCGTTCACCGATGTGCTCGACGCCGCGACGACGCCCCTCGAGCTGATCGTGGAGATCGTGGTGGTGGGCCGCCACTGCATCCTCGACGATCCCCTCCTGCGCGCGCTCATGCTCGGCGGCGGCTCGAACCCCATCTTCGACCCCGGCTCCGCCGAACGGGCCCGCCAGTACGCGGTCGCGCTCCTCGTCCCCGCCGCCGAGCGGTTCCCGCAACTGGCCGACCGCCTGGACCTGGTCGCGGAGGTGGGCGTGCACGTGGGCTGGTCGGTATTGTGCCTGGACTCGCCCGACGCCCGCTCCGACGACGACCTCCGCACCTTCCTCACCGCCTGGCTGGCCCCGCTGCTGGAGACGTTCGGGACGTGAGCGACGTACTCGTCCTGTGGGACCTCGACCTCACCCTCCTCGACCCCGCCGGCTTCGGCATCCGCATGATCGCCCCGGCGCTCGCCGACCTCCTCGGCCGCGACCCCGTCATGGGCGCGTCTTTCGCCGGTCGGACCGACCGTGCGATCCTCACCGATCTGCTCGAGATCAACGGGATAGGTGTCGACGACGACGAGGTCGTCCTTTCCCTCATGGACGCCGTGGCCCGGCGCTGCGAAACGTTCGGGGACGATCTCCTGGCCGGTGGTGGCGGTCCCCTGCCCGGCGCCCACGAGGCTGTCGCCGCCCTGGCCGCGGACCCGCGACTGCACCAGGGGATCGTCACGGGCAACATGCGGCGGACGGCACTGCTCAAGCTGCGGCTCTGTGGCTTCGACGGGCTGCCCGACCCCGGACTCGGCGCGTTCGGTGATCACCACGCGGACCGCGCCCACCTCGTCCGCGACGCCCTCGCCGCCGCCCGGGCCCACGGTGTGGACGTGACCCCCGGACGGTCGGTGGTCGTGGGCGATCACGTGCACGATGTCCGCGGGGCGCGCGCCGCGGGTGCCGTCTGCGTGGCTGTCGCCACCGGCAGGGTATCCGCCGACGACCTCCGCGCCGCCGGCGCCCACACCGTCCTGCCGGACCTCACGGACCCCGACGCGCTACTGGCTGCCGTCCACGCCTCCGTCTGACCCGCGGTGCCGTCTGAGCCGCGGTGCCGTCTGAGCCGCGGTGCCGTCTGAGCCGCGGTGCCGTCTGACCTGCGGCGCCCTGGACGGGGCATCCAGGGCACCGCAGGTCACGAGGCTGCAGACGCCGCCCGGGCCCACGGGCTGCCGGTATCCATCGAGCGCCCGGGCGCGGTGGCACGCCGTACCGCCATGCCTCACCTACGCCGCCGCGCTGCCTGCTGCCGTCAACGCCTTCGCCTGAACCGCAGTGCCGTCTGAACCGCAGTGCCATCTGAACCGCAGTGCCGTCTGACCTGCGGCGCCCTGAACGGGGCATCCAGGGCACCGCAGGTCACGACCGCGCCAGCTTTTTCTCCCGACCATGTCGTACCTCGAACATACAGTCGAACCATGAACACAACAGACACCGCCCAGACAGCGACGCGGCTATCTCGCGCAGCGGGCGATCAACGCTGCCGAAGGCCGCACTGTGGCCTATGCGTACGACTGCGTATCCAGGTCAACCCAGAACGACCAGCGACGCGATCCCCTGGACACGGCGGCGACCATGGTGAGCGCCTCGATGGCTTTGTCCCGCCGCGGGGCATTTCGGCTGGTGGCCACCGCCATAGAACTGACCGAGCGGCTGCCTCTCACCGCGACACTGCTGACGACTGGGTGGATCGGAGTCGACGCGGCCCACGCCATCGCCGAGGAGACCGCCCTGGTGGAGGACCGTCTCATGCCGGAACTCGACCGCCGCATCAGCGAGGGACTCGCACCGACGAGGCGCCGAACCCACCCTCCCAGGATCGGGCCACTGCGCAAGATGCTCAGCAAGCACGTCGCGAGCTGCGACCCCGTGGGAGCGGACGCCCGCGCACAACAGGCTCGGCGAGAGCAGAACGTGAAGATGACGCCGGTCACCGGCGATCTCGCGCTGCTCACCGCGACCCTCTCAGCCGTCGACGGCCTGGAGATCACCGAGCGGATCGAAGGTCTGGTCCGCACCGCCGCAACAGACGACCCCCGGTCGATCGGGCAACTCAGGGCCGCCGGCCTCCTCGCCCTGAGCCGCGGCTGGACCTGTCTGCCCGCGCCCGACGGAGACCACCTCACGGACCCGGACGCGATGGCCGCGGCCCGCCGGGTCGTGATCCACGCCTACGACGACGGGGACGCGGACTTCCGGGGCCTGTTCGTGGCAGGTTACGGCCCCGTCAGTCGCTTCACGTCCGATGAACTGCAGCGATTCGCCAGGCGCAGACTCGACGCGATCGACACGCTCGCGGACCCGGACAGTGAGGCCTCCCGCCGGTACAGCCCCTCGGAGGCACTGGCCCGCTTCTGTCGGGGTCGCGACGGCACCTGCGTTTTCCCCGGCTGCCAGACCCCGGCGGACAAGACGGACCTCGACCACATCATCCCCTTCGACCACGACGATCCCCAACGCGGCGGATACACCACCAGCGACGACCTCGGCAGCATCTGCCGCACCCACCATCGCCTCAAGACCGATGGCATCTGGGCCTACTACCGGAGTACTGACGGGGACTACGTGTGGATACATGGTCCGAACCATCCCGACAAGGACCCCGGGACACGCGTCATCACCACCCCCACCGGCCCATTGGCGGAGTTCGGCGCACCGCGACACCCCGAACGCTCCCGGCTACAGAAGGAGGCCGCCGAAGCCGGCAGAACGGGAGACGGCATCCCCGGATCGCAGCGCCAATCACACGCCCGGCACCGTCGCGCCACCGAAAGGAGGTACTTGCGCGCTCAGGCGGAACAGCGACTACACGCTGCAGAGCGCGAACCGGGGTCGCAGTCGGCTGCCTAGGTTGGATGGCCGGGCGACTCAGCCCTCGATCTGCTCGCCCAGTTCCATCCAGCGCTCCTCGAGCGTGTCCTTCTCCGCGGAGACGTCCTTGAGCTCGCGGTCCAGGGCGGCCAGCTTCTCGGTGTCCATCGCCCCTTCCGACACGTCGGCCATGGCCTTGTGGAGCTCGGCCTCGCGCTTGTCGAGCTTGCCCATCTGCCGCTCGATCTTCGACATCTCCTTGGTGAGTGCCCGCTCGTCGGCGGCGGAGAGGGCGGGAGCCGTGGCACTACCACCCGCGGCGCCGGCCGCAGAACCGCCATCCGCCGAGCCGCCAGCCGAAGCAGACCCGGCGCCCGGCGCGGAGCGCGACACCTTGCCCGAGTCGCCCGCCGCCCCGGCGACACGACGGCGCTCCAGGTATTCGTCGATGCCGCGCGGCAGGTTGGTGAGCTGGCCGTCGCCGAACAGCGCCCACACCGAGTCACAGATGCGCTCGACGAGATAGCGGTCGTGTGAGATGACGACCATCGTGCCGGGCCAGCCGTCGAGCAGGTCCTCGAGTTGGCGCAGCGTGTCGATGTCGAGGTCGTTGGTGGGCTCGTCGAGCAGCAGGACGTTGGGCTCGGCCATGAGCACGCGCGTGAGCTGCAGGCGTCGTCGCTCGCCACCGGACAGGTCGCCGACGGGCGTGCGCTGACGGGCCGGGGAGAAGCCGAGCCGCTCGGCCAGCTGGGAGGCGGTGAGCTCGTCCTTGCCGAACGCCACCCGGGCGGCGACGTCCTCGATCGCCTCGAGCACCCGCTGATCCAGCGGCAGGTCGTCGAGTTCCTGACGCAGCCACCCGATCCGGATGGTCTTGCCCTCCTTGCGGCTACCCGCGGCGAGGGGGGCCTCACCGGCGAGCGCGCGCAGGAGCGTGGTCTTGCCGGAACCGTTGACGCCGACCAGGCCCACACGCTCGCCGGGGGCCAGTCGCCAGGTGAGGTCGTCGACGAGGGTGCGGCCGTCGGGGGCATCGAGGCGCGCGTCCTCGAGCTCGATCACGACCTTACCGAGGCGCCGCGCGGCGAAGCTCGACAGCTGTAGCGAGTCGCGGGGCGGCGGCACGTCCTTGATCAGTGCCTCGGCCGCCTCGATGCGATAGCGCGGCTTGGACGTCCGCGCCGGGGCGCCGCGGCGCAGCCACGCGAGTTCCTTGCGCATGAGGTTCTGACGACGCGACTCGGTGGCCGCGGCCTGGCGGTCGCGCTCGGCGCGCGCGAACACCCAGTCGTTGTAGCCACCCTCGTACTGCTCGACGTGGCCGTCGACCACCTCCCAGGTGTGGGTGGCGATGGTGTCGAGGAACCACCGGTCGTGGGTGACGACGACGAGCGCACTCGATCGCGCGACCAGGTGGTCCGCCAACCACTGGACCCCCTCGACGTCGAGATGGTTGGTCGGCTCGTCCAGCACGAGCAGGTCCAAATCCTGCACGAGCGCCGCGGCGAGCGATACCCGGCGCCGCTCACCGCCGGACAGATCCGCGACGGGCGTGTCCAATCCCAGGTCGTGGATGCCGATGCCGTCGAGCACCGCGCGGACACGGGCGTCACCGGCCCACTCGTGGACCGCGAGGCCGAGCCTGCCGACCACGGCCTGGCCCACGGTGTCGGCGGCGAGCTCCGTGCGCTGGGTGACCACGGCGATCCGCAGACCGCTGACCTGCGAGACGCGCCCGGAGTCGGGCTCGGCCACGCCGGTGAGGATCTCCAGCAGGGTGGTTTTGCCGCCCCCGTTGAGGCCGACGACGCCGATGCGGTCGCCGGCATTGACGCCCAGTGAGACGTTGTCGAGCACCTGCCGGATCCCGAAGGAGACCGAGCACTGCTCGAGGTTGATGAGGTTGGTGGGGGCCATCTCTACTTTCCTGTGGGGTCGTCGACGATGTGCGCACCGCCGACCGGGCCGCGGGTCACGCGGACTTCGCGGGCGACGCCGTGCTCGCTGATCTCGGCGGCGACGGCGATCGCGTGGTCACGGTCGGTGCAGAAGAACAGGCAGGTGGGGCCGGAGCCGGAGACCATGCCGTGCAGGGCCCCGGCCTCCCGGCCGACGCGCAGGGTCCGGCGGAGGGCGGGCATGAGCGAGAGCGCGGCGGCCTCCATGTCGTTGGCGAGCAGCCCGGCCACGGCGGCGGGATCGTCGCCGGCGAGGGCCGCCACGAGCGGGTCGACCCCGCCCGCGCGCGGCAGGCCCCGCTCGGGATCAGCCGGGTCGCGCCCGGGATCAGCAGGGTCGCGCTCCGCGCGCAGCCGGTCGCGCTCGGCGCGCAGCCGGTCGAACTCGGCGAACACCGTCGGGGTGGACAGTCCCCCGTCGGCCAGGGCCACCACGATGTGCTGCTCGGCGCGGGCGTGCAGCAGCGTGGCGAGTTTCTCGCCGCGGCCGGTGCCCAACGCCGTGCCGCCGCGGATGCAGAAGGGCACGTCGCTGCCCAGCCGCGCGGCCCGCTCCTCCAGCGCCGCTCGGCCGAGTCCCAGACCGAGCAGCCGGTCCGTGGCCACGAGCGCGGCGGCGGCGTCCGCGCTGCCGCCTGCCATCCCGCCGGCCACGGGGACGCCCTTGTGGATCCGGATGGCGATCCGGGCGTCCGATCCCGCCTCCTCGCGGAGCAGGTCGACGGCCCGGGCGGCGAGATTGGTCCGGTCCGTCGGCACCTGCGGGGCCCCGGGCCCGGTGACGACGACCTCGTCGTCGTCGTCGGCGGCGTCCACCAGCGACACGGTGACCCGCTCCCACAGGTCCACGGCCCGGTACACGGTGAGCAGGTCGTGGTAGCCGTCGGCGCGGACGTCACCGACACCCAGGTGGAGGTTGATCTTGGCGGGGGCGACGGCCGTCACGGCGCGCGCGCCAGCGGGGGTGGAGGCGTCGCGGGGCATGACCACCAGCCTACGGCTCGCGGTGCGCCGGTCCGATCCCGAGCCGCACCGCCGCCTCGGCGATCCGGACGAAGTCGGCGGTGGTGAGTTGTTCGCCGCGGGCCTTGGGGTCGACGTCGGCCTCGGTCAGCGCGAGTTCGGCGTTCGCGCCGGAGCCCGCCCACCCGGACAGGGCGGCGCGCAGGGTCTTGCGACGCTGGGCGAACGCGGCGTCGGCCACCGCGAACACCCGCTTCCGGTGTGCCTCGCCCAGGTCCCACGGGGCCTCGGGGTAGGCGTCGATCCGCACCAGGCCCGACTCGACGTTGGGGACGGGCCAGAAGACGTTGCGGCCGACGGTGCCGGTCCGGCGGACGGTGCCGAAGAACCCGGCCTTGACGCTCGGCACGCCGTAGACGCGGGAGCCGGGGGCGGCGGCGAGGCGGTCGGCCACCTCGAGCTGCACCATCACCAGCGCGGTCCGCAGGGTCGGCACCTCGGCGAGCATGTGCAGGAGCACGGGCACCGAGACGTTGTAGGGCAGGTTGGCCACCAGCGCGGTCGGCGGCGGGATCCCCGGGCCGCCCAGGTCGGCGCCGGAGACCGCGAGCGCGTCGGCGCCCACGACGGTCAGTGCGTCGACGAGCTGCGGGGCCCGCTCTGCGACGGTCCGGGGCAGGCGCGTGGCCAGCACGGGGTCGATCTCCACGGCCACCACGTGGCCGGCGGCGTCGAGGAGCGGCAGCGTCAGCGACCCGAGGCCGGGCCCGACCTCGATGACGGTGTCGTCGCGGCCCACGCCGGAGGCCGTGACGATCTTGCGGACCGTGTTGGCGTCGTGGACGAAGTTCTGTCCGAGGGTCTTGGTGGGTTTGATGCCCAGTTCCTCGGCGAGCGCGCGCACCTCCTGCGGGCCGAGTGGCTCGGCCTGCCCGCGGAAGGTCGCGTCCGGGGCGGTCAGCGCAGGCCCAGCTTGGAGGTGCAGGCGGGCCAGGCGCCCCAGCCCTGCGAGGCCCGGACCTTCTCGGCGATCGCGATCTGCTGCTCGCGCGTGGCGAGGTGCGCGCTGGGCGCGTACTGGCCGCCGCCGTGGCCGGTCCAGGTGCCGGCGGCGAACTGCAGTCCGCCGGAGTACCCGTTGCCGGTGTTGATGCTCCAGTTCCCGCCCGACTCGCACTGGGCGATCGAGTCCCACACGCCGCCGTTCGAGACGGCCGGCGCGGAGGGCTTCGGCTTGGTGCCCACGCGGACGACGGCGGGGCGGGCCTCGGTGAGGACCTTCTCCGCGCCGCGGGCGCGCTCGGTCTCGACGCCGTTGACGCGGGTGATCGTGTAGACGACCTCGCGCTCGCCGGGAGCACCGGGATCGACGACCGTGCGCTCGCCCTCGGTGGCCTCGGGGTCCTCGGTGGTCTGTTCGGGGGCCTTGAACTGCTCGACCGCGGTCTCCTCGGCGACGGCCACGCGGGTGATGGTGACCGCGGTGCCGGGCTCGACGGGGGCGTCCGGGGCGGGGGTGACGGTGTCCAGCGGGCCGAGGGTGATGCCGGCGCGCTCGAGGAACTGCCCGACCGTCTCACCGGGTGAGGCCATCGGGGTGGCGGGGCCGCCGTGGTCGGACAGCAGCGCCTCGCGCGGGGTCACCACGGAGACGGTGGTGCCGTCGAGCGGGACGTCGGCGTCGATGCGGGGGCTGACGTAGCTGCGGGGCGGGACGTCGTCGCGCTCGGCCACGAGGTCGGCGACGGTGGTGGCGGTGGTCCACACCTGCTCGCTGCGACCGTCGACCTCGACGGTGACCGGCCGGGCGCGCAGGAGGGTGACGGTGTCGCCGTCGTCGATGCGGTCGCCGGGCGCGATCACCACGTCCCGGTCGTCGACGCTGTAGCCGGCGTCAGCGAGCGCGGCGCGCACGTCGGAGCTGAAGGTGACCAGTTCGACCTGCTCGCCGTCGACCTCGAGGGTGTACTGCGTGCGCTGGTCGAGCGCCGCCACGCCACCCACCACGAGGGTGGTGAGCATCCCGGCGACGGACAGCCGCAGCATCGTGGAGCGGGACTCGTGGAGTCGCTTGACGGGGGCGAGCATGCCCCGGGTCGCGGCGGGTCGGGCGCCCGTGGGGGTGTCGGTCCGTGCGTCGTCAACCACTTGTCGGTTCTCTCCTCGGGTAGCTCCGCGAACTGCCGTACGGCCGTTCGCGTTTCATCACGATAGCGTAACGAGCGGACCGCGCCGGGGCAACGTGACCCTCGTGACATGCGGGAACGAGTCGACGGCGACGAGGTATTCAGGTCACGTTTCGTTACATTCGCCCCTCGGACCTCACGAGTACCACGCGCCACACCGGTCGTCGGCCCGGGCGGACCCGCCCGTCAGACGGTCAGGCCGAACACCGCGCGGGCGGTGTCCGCGACCTCTGCCACGAAGTCCTCCGGCGTCTGCCCCCGGACCTCCGCGATCGCCCGGGCGGTGTAACCCACCAGGCCGGGCTCGTTGCGGGCGCCCCGGAACGGCTCGGGAGCCATGTACGGGGCGTCGGTCTCCACGAGCAACTGCCCGGCCGGGGCCAGGCGGGCCGCCTCGCGCAGGTGGTCGTTGGCCTTGAACGTGACGTTGCCGGTGAACGACAGCACGTATCCGCGGTCCAGCGCCTCTCGCGCCACCTCCAGCGGCGAGGAGAAGCAGTGGAGCATCACGTGCGGGATGCCCGAGCCCGGGCCGGCGACCTCCGCGAGCACACGCAGCAGGTCGTCATCGGCCTTGCGATTGTGGATCATCAGGCATTTGCCGAGGTCGGCGGCGAGCCCGGCGTGCCAGCGCAGCGACTCCTCCTGCTCGGCCGGGTCGGCGCAGCCGTCCATCTTCCCCACCCAGTAGTGGTCGAGGCCGGTCTCCCCCACCGCGACGACCCGCGGGTGGGCGGCGAGCTCGCGCAGGCGCGCCCGCACCTGCTCGCCGCGCTCGGGGTCGGTGATCTCGGCGGCCCGGGTGGGGTGCACGGCCACGGCGGCGTACACCCGCTCGTCGGCTTCGGCGGCGGCCACGACGGCCTCGGACTCGGCCAGGTCGTCGCCCACCGTGACCAGGGCCGCGACCCCGGCGAGTGCGGCGCGGTCGGCGGCGGCGCGCACCTCGTCGGCGGTGCGGTGTCCGCAGGAGTAGAGGTGCGTGTGCGCGTCGACGAGCCCGGGTAGCGGCTCGGGCAGGACGGGAGTGGGGCGGGGTTTGCGCTTACCCATACGGTCGCCTCAGTCCTCCTGCTGGATCGGCGCCCAGCTCGGCCCGGTCTCGGCCAACTCGGGGTCGACCTTGGCGAACAGCGGGCTGGGCTTGGCCAGCGGGGTGCCCGGGGTGATCTCGGTGCGCTCCCACCGCGCCTGCTCGGCGGCGTAGTCACCCATGATCACCGGGTAACTGCGGCCCGCGTCGGGCAGCCCGACTCCGACGAGCTCGACCGGCATGTCGTCGGTGACCTCGTGCACCTGCGGGGCGGCGGCCCACACACCCTGCCCGCCGATCGCGCCGTGGATCTGCTGCGCGGCGGACGGCAGGTACGGGGTGAGCAGCGTGTTGGCGTCGGAGACGACCTGCAGCGCGGTGTGCAGGACGGTGCCCAGGCGCTCGCGCTGGTCGGGTTCCTTGGCCAGCTTCCACGGCTCGGTGGCGGCGATGTAGCGGTTGGCGGCGCCGACGATGCGCATGGCCTCGGTGGCGCCGGCCTTGAACCGCGAGCGCTCGAGGTGCGCGCCGACGGTGGCGAAGGCCGACTCCGCCTCGCGCAGCAGCTCGGCGTCGATGTCGGACAGGGTGCCGGGCCGCGGGATCTCGCCGAAGTTCTTGTGTGCCATCGACACGGTGCGGTTGACGAGGTTGCCCCAGCCGCCGACCAGCTCGGAGTTGGTGCGGCGCACGTACTCGTCCCAGGTGAAGTCGGTGTCGTGGTTCTCCGGCCCCGCGACCGAGATGAAGTAGCGCAGCGCGTCGGGGCCGAACTCGGCCAGGAAGTCGCGCACGTAGATCACCACGCCGCGCGAGGACGAGAACTTGGACCCGGACATGGTGAGGAACTCGGATGAGACCACCTCGGTGGGCAGGTTCAGCGCGCCCAGCGCCCCCGGCTCGCCGCCGTGGGCGCCCCGGCCGTCGTAGCCGATGAGCTCGGCCGGCCAGATCTGCGAGTGGAAGGTGATGTTGTCCTTGCCCATGAAGTAGTGGGACACGGCCTCGGGGTCGGTCCACCAGCGCCGCCACGCCTCGGGCTCCCCCGAGCGCCACGCCCACTCGATGGAGGCGGACAGGTAGCCGACCACCGCGTCGAACCACACGTAGAGCTTCTTGTCGCCGCGGTCCTGCCAACCCTCCACCGGGATGGGGATCCCCCAGTCGATGTCGCGACTCATAGCACGCGGGCGCAGGTCCTCGAGCAGGTTGAGCGAGAACTTGAGGACGTTGGGTCGCCAGTCCTTGCGTCCCTTGAGCCAGTCCCCCAGCGAGTCCGCGAGGGCGGGCAGGTCGAGGAACCAGTGTTCGGTCTCGATGAACTTCGGGGTCTCGCCGTTGATCTTGGAGACCGGGTTCTTCAGGTCGGCCGGGTCGAGCTGGTTGCCACAGTTGTCGCACTGGTCGCCGCGGGCGCCGTCGTCACCGCAGATGGGACACGTGCCCTCGATGTAGCGGTCCGGCAGGGTCCGCCCGGTGGACGGGCTCACCGCACCGGTGGTGGTCTTGGCGACCATGTAGCCGTTGGCGTGCAGGCCGCGGAACAGCTCCTGCACCACCGCGTAGTGGTTGCGCGTGGTGGTGCGGGTGAACAGGTCGTAGCTCAGCCCCAGGCCGGCGAGGTCGTCCACGATCACCCGGTTGTAGCGGTCCGCGAGCTCCTGGACCGGCACGCCCTCCTTCTCGGCCTGCACGAGCAGCGGCGTGCCGTGCTCGTCCGTGCCCGAGACCATGAGGACGTCGTTGCCTGCCATCCGCTGGTAGCGCGAGAAGACGTCCGACGGCACCCCGAACCCCGAGACGTGTCCGATGTGCCGGGGGCCGTTCGCGTACGGCCATGCGACCGCGGTCAGGACTGTCTTCGCCATGGGTTACAGACTAGTGGTCACGTCCGCGGGGGCCGTGCCGGGCGTACACCCGCACGCCCGGCGCGCCCCCGGGGTCGCGTCAGGCCGCCTCGGCCGCGGGATCTCGCGAGAGCGATTTGTGGATGGACACGCACAGCGCGATCAGCACCAGTACGAACGGCGAGGCGGCGATGATCGTCATGTTCTGCAGGCTCGACAGGGCGTCGCCGCCACCGTCACCGGCCACCAACATGATGATCGCCACGGCGGCGGTGAACGATCCCATGAGCATGACGAGCCAGCGGGTCGGCTCCTCCACGCCGCGCTGGGCCATTCCGCCCATGACGATCGACGCCGAGTCCGCGGAGGTGATGAAGAAGATGGCGATGAGGACCATCGCCACCACCATGAGCACGGGCGCGAGCGGCAGCTCGCGGAGCAGGTTGAACAGCTGCGGCTCGAGTGCCCCGTCGCCGAAGACGCTGCGTCCGGCCTCCTCGAGATAAAGCGCGAAGCCTCCGAAGATGGAGAACCAGATCACCGACAGGGTGCTGGGGATCAGGACCACGCCGATGATGAACTCGCGCACGGTGCGCCCACGGCTGATGCGGGCCAGGAACATGCCCACGAACGGCGACCAGGAGATCCACCACGCCCAGTAGAAGACCGTCCACCCGGAGAGCCATTCGGCGGCCTCACCGTTCTCGCTCACCGCGGTGCGCGAGGCCATGTCGAAGAAGTTCGAGAAGTAGGTGCCGATCGTGGTGGGGATGAGGTCGAGCATGAAGAACAGGGCGCCGGAGAAGATCGCCACGAACAGCGCGAGCGACACCGCCAGGATGAGGTTGATGTTCGACAGCAGTTGGACGCCGCGGCTGATTCCGGAGGCAGCCGAGGCGAGGAACACCAGGCCTAGGACCACGATGACGCCCACGACCAGGGCGATGCCGCCACCGCTGACCGCGCCGGTCTCGTTGAGCCCGGCGCGGATCTGCAGGGCGCCCAGGCCGAGCGAGGCGGCGGTGCCGAAGATCGTCGCGAGGATGGTCGCGATGTCGAGGACTCTCCCCATCCACCCCGCGGCCCGCTTCTCGCCGATGAGCGGGACGAAGGCCTGGGAGATGAGGTGGCCGCGCTTGAAGCGGTAGGCGGCCAACGCGAGCGCGAGCCCGACGATCGCGTACATCGACCACGGGTGCAGGGTCCAGTGGAACGTCGTCGTGGCCATGGCCACGTCGTACTGCTGCTCCTGCCCCGGCGGCGGCTCCTGGAAGTGGGTGAGCGGCTCGGACACGCCGTAGAACATCAGCCCGATGCCCATACCCGCGGCGAACATCATGGCGATCCACGACCGCGTGGAGAATTCCGGCTTCTCGTCGTCACCGCCCAGGCGGATGCCGCCGAACCGGGACAGGGCCAGGTAGATCGCGTAGACCACGACTGTGGTCGAGACGAGGATGAACAGCCATCCCACCGTGTCCACCACCAACGAGAACGCCTCACCGGCGGCGTTCTCGAACGAATTCGTGTAGAACGAGCCCCAGAGCACCACGATGAGCGCGATGATCGTGGTGGGCACGAGGACCGTGAAGTCGACGCCCGGACGGGGCCCGCGCACAGGGTCCTCTGGGCCGTCATTCGACGCGTCGAAAGCTTTCTCTCGTGACTTTGGCATACGTCGAACCCTGTCAACAATCCAAGGTGAGCGCAAGATAATAACGCGCTTATCGGACCCTGGCGTGGGTTCGACGCCCCGGGGTGGCACGATCGGACGGTGCCCGATTCCACCCCCACCGTGCCGGCGCTCCTCCGCGCCCTCCACGAGCGGTCGCGGGCCCTCGGGATCGGTCCCCCGGCGGCGTTCCTCGGCGACTGGCGTGACTCCCCGGCGGTGATCATCCCGTCCGTGGACCTGCGGCCGAACCGGCCGGAGCAGGTCTTCTCGGTGGCCGGCGACCTCGTCGTCGTCGGGTTCCGCTCCTTCCCCGACCACGTGCCGGGCGACGCCCCCCTCCTGCCCGCGGCGGTCCGCGGCACGGCAACGGGCATGCTCACGCTCGCCCCGGACGGCCGGTGGCGCGGCGACGGCACCGCCCCCGACCCGCACGAGGTGGTCCGACGGTACGGACCGCCGTCATCCGGGGGCACCGGTGACGACGAGGACGATGGCGACGACGAGGTCGGCGTCCCCCTCACCTGGGCCGCCCCCGACCGTCGCGCGCACAGACGGGCCGTGGTCGACTGCCTCGAGGCGATCCGCGCCGGCGAGGTCTACCAGACCTGTCTGAGCACCCGCCTCGACGGCAGGCTCCGCGCGGACCCGCTCGAGACCTTCCTCTCCCTGGCCCGCCGCGCCCCCGCCGCGCGGTCGGCGTACCTCGAGGGCGAGTGGGGCGCGGTGCTGGCCTTCTCCCCCGAGGAGTTCCTCGTGCGCACCGGCGACGACGTCCGCACCAGCCCCATCAAGGGCACGGTGCCCGCCGACCGCGACCCCGCCGAGCTCCTCGCCTCCGCCAAGGACGTCGCGGAGAACATCATGATCGTCGACCTCGCGCGCAACGACCTCGGACGTGTGGCGGACGTGGGTTCGGTGAGGGTGTCCGACCTGCTCGCCGTCCGTCCCGCGCCCGGCGTCCACCATCTGGTCTCCACCGTCACGGCGCGCACCTCGGTGGACCACGACGCCCTCGTGGCCGCGACCTTCCCGCCCGCCTCGGTCACCGGGACCCCCAAGCAGCGTGCCCGGGAACTCATCGCCGGCTGGGAGCCGCGGTCCCGCGGCCTGCACTGCGGCACCTACGGGTTCGCGACCGCCGACACCCTCGACCTGGCGGTGGCCATCCGCACCCTCGAGGTGGCGCCGGACGGCCGCTGCGAACTCGGGGTGGGCGGCGGGATCACCATCGACTCCGACCCGGACGCCGAATGGGACGAATGCGTGCACAAGGCGGCGTTCACCTGGGGCGGCGGGCCCGCGCCCTGGCTCTGAGCCGCCCCGCCGCCTCAGTCGCGTGAGTCGAGCACGGCCTGGTAGAGGTCCCGCTTGGTCACCGCCGACCCCTCGGCCACGGCGGCGCAGGCGTCCTTGAGCCGCTCCCCCGCCTCGACCCGCTCCTCGACGATCTCCACGAGGCCCTCGAGGGTGGCGGTCGACCCGGCGGCGTCGGCACCCTCGACCACCACGACGATCTCCCCCAGCACGCCGCCGGCGGTCCGCTCGGCCAGCTCACCCAGGGTGCCGCGCAGGACCTCCTCGTAGGTCTTGGTCAACTCCCGGCACACCACCGCCCGGCGGTCCGCGCCCAGGACCTGCGCCGCCTCGGCGAGCGTGTCGGCCAGGCGGTGCGGGGACTCGAAGAACACACACGTGCGCTCCTCCGCCGCCAGCCGGGCCAACCACGTCCGGCGTCGGCCCGGGCGCCGCGGCGGGAACCCGTCGAAGCAGAAGCGGTCGACCGGCAGCCCGCTGAGCACGAGCGCCGTGGTGACCGCCGACGGGCCCGGCAGACACGTCACCGGGAGCCCGGCCTCGATGCACGCCACGACCAGCGAGTACCCCGGGTCCGACACCGCCGGCATCCCGGCGTCGGTCACCACCGCCACCACGTCCCCGGCGCGGACCCGCTCGATCAACTGGGGCACGCGACCGGCCTCGTTGTGCTCGAAGAAGCTCATCACCCGCCCCCCGATGGTCACCCCGAGAGCCGTCGAGAGGGAACGCAACCGGCGGGTGTCCTCCGCCGCCACGATGTCGGCGGTCGCCAGGACCTGCCGCAGCCGGTCCGAGGCGTCAGCCGGGTTCCCGATGGGGGTGGCCGCCAACACGACACGTCCGGACGTCATGACGACCACCCTATCGGTGACCGGGCGCATCCCCGCCCGGCGCACGGCCCCCACTATGCTCTGCCTGTGACCTCGACCATGGGCGTGCGCTCACCAGGACGCCCGCTGCCCGCCCCCGACACCGGTCCGGTCGACACGACCCGCGACCTGATCGCCACCGGCGTCATCCTGGTCCTGGCGTTCCTCTCCCGCTTCTGGGGCCTGACCTCGGCCACGGACAAGGGCACCCCGGTCTTCGACGAGAAGCACTACGCGCCGCAGTCGTACAACGTCTCCCAGCTCGGCATCGAGGAAAACCCCGCCTACGGCCTGGTCGTCCACCCGCCCGTCGCCAAGCAGATCCAGTCCATCGGCGGCATGCTCTTCGACTACTCGCCCCTGGGCTGGCGGTTCACCGCGGCTCTGGCCGGGGTGCTCGTGGTGCTCATGGTCATGCGCATCACCCGGCGCCTGACCCGGTCCACCCAGCTCGGCCTCGTCGCAGGGCTGCTGCTGTGCCTCGACGGCGTCAGCTTCGTGACCTCTCGAATCGGCATGCTGGACATCTACCAGGTGCTCTTCGTCGTCGCCGCCGCCAGCGCCCTGCTGGTGGACCGCGACCGGATGCGCGCCCGCATGCACCGCGCCGCCCTCGAGGGCCGGCTCCACCTGTCGAGCCTGGGACCGCGACTGGGATTCCGCTGGTGGCGCTTCACCGCCGGCGTCATGCTGGGCCTCGCACTGGGGGTCAAGTGGTCCGGCCTGTACTTCATCGCCTTCTTCGGTCTGATGACCGTGGCGTGGGACTGGGCCCTGCGCAGCCGTTACGGGGTCCAGCGCCCCCTCGCGGGCGCACTGCTACGCGACGCGGTGCCGGCCTTCCTCACCCTCGTCCTCTGGCCGGCGATCCTGCACATGTTCACCTGGCTGCCCTGGTTCGCGAACGAGAACTCCGTGTACCGGCACGTCGTGGGCGACGAGGTCGAGGACAACTGGCTGCCGGACGCGGTGCAGTCGTGGCTGTACTACCAGTCGTCGGTCCTGGACTTCCACTCCACGCTGACCACCTCCGCCGGGAACCGACACCCCTGGGAGTCCAAGCCGTGGACCTGGCCCATGAGCCTGCGGCCGATGCTCTACTACGTCGAGCAGGGCGAGGGCATCGCCGGCTGCGGGGAGACCTCGTGCGTGCGCGCGATCATGCTCCTGGGCACGCCCGCCATCTGGTGGCTGGCCATCCCCGTCCTGGCGTGGGCGTTCTGGCGCGCCGTCATCTGCCGCGACGGCCGCTACGCGTTCCCACTGGTGGGCTACATGGCCGGCTATCTGCCGTGGTTCTTCCAGCACGACCGCCAGATGTATTTCTTCTACGCCTCGGTCATGGCGCCGTTCTTCGTCATGATGATCGCGCTCGTGCTGGGCGAGATCGCGGGCAGGGCCACCGACTCCCCCCGGCGGCAACTCATCGGTCGTGCGATCGTCAGCCTGTACCTCGCGCTGGTCGCGGTGAACTTCATCTACGCGCTGCCCATCCTCTCGGGGATGCCCATCACGCAGACCGAGTGGAGCCACCAGCTCTGGCTACCCTCCTGGCGCTAGCGCAGTCGCCCACGCGCGGACCCCACCCGCACGTGGATCCCGCCCCCTGAGCATGTGCTGATCACCGGCTCGGTGCCGCCTGATCCCCGCGCCCCGCGGCCGGGGACGAGGTGTCGCCGACGGTGTGCGGTCAGTACCGTCGCGGCAGTGAACGAGCTATCCCTTCCCTTCGCCGATCTCCCGATGAGCGACGTGACCCAACAGTGGCTGGTCGAGAAGCCGGTCATGATCGCCCTGTACCTCGTGCTGGCGCTGCTGGTGCGGTGGGTGCTCCACCGGGGCATCGACCGGATCACCGCCCCGTCGAAGAACGCGTCCCCGTCCTCGTGGTGGCGCCGCCGGCAGGAACGGGCCGACCAGCGCGCCGGCGCGCACACGGTCGAACTCGACCCCGACGGCGACCGCAGTGAGGTCACCGCCGACGAGAGTGGCGGTCTCACCGCCGCGAGCCTGAAGAAGAACAGTCGACGACGCTCCGCGGAGCACGTGCGGACCGAGCACCGGCGCGCGGAACGGCGGGCACAGCGGATGGCCACCATCGGGTCGGTGCTCAAGTCGATAGTCTCGTTCGCCGTGCTCGTGTGGGTGGTGCTGCAGACGCTGGCCATCGTCGGCGTCAACGTGGCGCCCTTCATCGCGTCCGCCGGGATCGTCGGCGTCGCCCTGGGCTTCGGCGCCCAGGCCCTCGTCCGGGACTTCCTCTCCGGACTGTTCATGCTCTTCGAGGACCAGTACGGCGTCGGTGACTGGGTGGACCTGGGCGAGGCCGAGGGCACGGTCGAGCACGTGGGACTGCGCGTCACCTCACTGCGGGACCTGCACGGGACGCTCTGGTACTGCCGCAACGGCGACATCCAGCGCGTCGGCAACTACAGCCAGGACTTCGGCGTGGCGTTCCTCGAGATCCCCGTGTCCTACACCGCCGACGTCGACCGGGCGTGCACCGTGGCCATCGAGACCGCCAGGCAGGCGGCGGCCGAGGAGCCGATCGCCTCGAACCTCATCTCGGGCCCGGAACTCCAGGGCGTGAACGCGCTGGACGCGGACTTCTGGTCCCTGCGGATGACCGCGGTGACGCAGGCCAACACCCAGTGGGCCACCGAGCGGGAGCTGCGGCGCCGCATCCGCAACGCCTTCGACGAGGCCGGCATCGACGCCCCGTACCCGGACGGCCTCCCGGTGTCCGCGATGCGCGCGATGGCCTCGGGGTGAGGCCAGGGCGGCGACAGCCGTCCCCGCCCGGTCGGCGCTAGCCGCCCAGCACCCTGTCGATGCTGAACCGGCCGGCGCCGACCGCCGCCACGAGCAGCGCCCCCACCCCGAGCGCCACCACGAGTTCCCAGCCGTTCTGCGTGATGAACGGGCCGTTGGTCGCGTGGACGAAGTAGAACGCGCCGGCCATATCCACGCCGAGCAGGATGCCCGCGAGCGGGGTGAGGAGCCCGGCGATGAGGGCGGCCCCGGCCACCAACTCCACTCCGGCGACGATCGCGGCGGTGACGGCCGGCTGCGGGATGCCGTAGCTCGAGAACTGCTCGGCCACCCGGCCCAGGCCGAGGGTGAAGAACTTCTGCCATCCGTGGGCCGCGAACACCACCCCGAGCCCGACACGGGCCAGGAGGATCGCGGCGTCCCGGAGGGTCTCCATCCCCTTCACGGGAGGATGCCCCGGCCGGCCTTGGCGAGCCGACGGTGGAGGGCCATCATCGCGAGCCGGTACAACGGCGGGGCGAACTTCTGCGCCGCGAAGCCGACGCGGACGTCCGGGGAGGTGTAGACGAGGTAGCGCCCCTTGCGCACGCCCTCGAGCATCTTCTCGGCGGCTTGATCCGGGGTCACCGCGTGGCGCCGGAACTGGTCGACGGTCCTGGCCACCTCGGGATCGGACCTGTCGACGCCCGCGATCTCGACGGTCTCCACGAGCGGGGTGTCGACGCCGCCGGGGCAGACGAGGTGCACGCCGATGTCGTACGGCGCCAGGTCGAAGCGCAGGACCTCGGCGATGCCGCGGATCCCGAACTTGGCGGCACTGTAGGCGGCGTGCCACGGCAGTCCGAGCAGACCGGCGGCGGACGAGACCAGGACGAGCGCGGCGGGCTTGCGGGCGGTCATCATCGCGGGCACGAACGCCTCGACCACGTGGATGGTGCTCATGAGATTGACCTCGACCATCGACCGCCAGATCCGGTGCTCGAGCAGATCCGGGCGGCCCCAGGCCGAGTTGCCGGCCACGTGGAAGATCGCGTCGGGCGCACCACTGTCGGCCACGACGCGCTCCCCGAACGCCATCACGGCCTCGTGATCGGTGAGATCGAGCGCCTCGGCCACGAGCACGGGCGCACCGGCGTCCCGGCAGGCCTGCTCGGCGGAGGCCAGCCCCTCGGCGTTGAGGTCGGTGAGCACCAAGCGGGCGCCCTCATCCGCGAGCCGGAGGGCCGCCGCGCGACCGATCCCGCTGGCCGCGCCGGTCACCACACAGACCCTGCCCCGGTAGTTCTTGATCCGTCGCCTCGACATCTACTCCCCCACGTCCGGGCCCGGATCGAAAAGCGGCGGGCCACCCGATGTGATCACCGTAGCGGCCCGACGGGGCACGTGAGGCGGGGACGGGCGGGCGCGTCCGCTCTACACGGGTGGCGTGGGGCTCGTCGCCTGGAGGGTGTCGTGGCCGCCGCGGGCGGGGATCGGCGGGACGTACTCGCGCAGCACGCAGCGGCTGCCGCTGTAGATGGTGGCCATACAACGGTTGCAGTGCACGCAGAGCGACCGGCGTCGGTCGTCCTCCTTGAGCTTGTTGGGCAGGTCGGGCTCACGCAGCAGGCCACGGCCCATGGCGACGAACTCGAAACCGGCCCCCATCGCCTTGTCGATGGACGGCCGGTCGACGATCCCGCCGAGCAGCATCATCGGCAGGTCCACGGCCTCGCGGATCTGCCGGGCGTCGTCGAACATGTACGCGTCGGTGTACGGGTACTCCTTGAACATCTTCGGACCCACGACCT
The DNA here is from genome assembly GCF_057773105.1 of Dietzia sp. IBK-p2-15D. Classification (NCBI taxonomy): domain Bacteria; kingdom Bacillati; phylum Actinomycetota; class Actinomycetes; order Mycobacteriales; family Dietziaceae; genus Dietzia; species Dietzia sp. IBK-p2-15D. Next base: position 50,213 of record NZ_JBYMTK010000005.1, on the reverse strand, counting down.
TCATGCCCATCTTGATCACCGCGGGCTGGGTGGCGGCGAACTCCTCCAGGGGCGCGGCGCCCTTGAACAGGTAGATGGGGTTGAGCAGGGAGCTGCCGACGGTCATCACCAGCGCGTCGGCGGAGCCGTCCTGCTCGAGCCACTGGGCGACCTGGCGGGCCTCGTCGATCCAGAACCCGCCGGGCACGCCGTCGTCCATGTTGAGCTTGATGGTCACCGCGATCTTGTCGCCCATGGCGTCGCGGATGGCGCGGCCGATGCGGCGGGCGAAGCGGGCTCGGTTCTCCAGCGATCCGCCGTAGGAGTCCTTGCGCCGGTTGAGCTTGGGGCTGAGGAACTCGCTGACGAGGTAGTTGTGGCCGAAGTGCACCTCGATGGCGTCGAAACCGGCCTCATACGCACCGCGGGCGGCGCGGACGTGGTCGGACACGATCCGGTCGATGTCCGCCTCCGTGCAGGCCTTGGTGATCGCCAGGCCGGTGGGGGCCGGGATCCGGGACGGCCCGAGCGGCGGCAGCCCGTTGGAGGAACCGTTGGCGACGGCCCCGGCGTGACCGACCTGGGCGGAGATCGCGGCGCCCTCGGCGTGCACGGCGTCGGTGAGCTTGCGCAGCATGCCGCCGTCGTCCATGCCCCAGTGGTACTGGTGCTTGTCGGTGCGGCCCTCGGGGGAGGTCGCGAGGTAGGCCACCGTCGTCATGCCCACGCCGCCGCGGGCGTACTCGGCGTGGAACTCGATGAGCTCGTCGGTGATGCGCCCCTTGGGACAGCGCCCCTCGAAGGTCGCGGCCTTGACGATGCGGTTGCGCAGCGTCACGTTGCCGATCTTGCCGGGGCTGAAGACGTCGGGTGCGGGTGTTCCGGGCGCGAGACTCATGGGCAGAACTATAACCTGTTCCACCCGCCCCGTCCCCCGTCTGGCCAGCACATTTGCCGCGAATCGCCACAGGAACCCTACGCCGGGCGGCGCTACGGCCCGCCACCTGCGGACCATAGGTACGCCTTACCCGCTAAAGGCGCCCGTGCCGATCTCCACGAGAGGCACGCCGCAGGCGATCGTCACGATCCCGTCATCCCTACCGGCGAGCGTCCGAGGCACCGGCGACCGCGCTCCTGATGTGGGCCGCGAGCACGGCCAGCGCTGACGCGCCCTCCGGGGTGCCCGCCACGACCGGGAAGCAGTGGATCATCCCGGGCCAGACCCGCAGGTCGATCGTCGCGCCACGCGAACGGCTGGCCTCGACGAACCGGCGGACGTCGTCGACCACGAAGTCGTCACCGCCGCACACGATCGCGATCGGGGGCGTCGACGCGTCGAGGGGGCGCCGGGCGGGTGAGACCCCCGGGTCGTCGACCGGGACGTCCCCGGCGTAGGCATCGCGACAGGCGCGGGCCAGCCTCGGTGGCGTGCGCGGGTCGAACGCGCCGCGCCACCGGGCCGCGACGGCCTGCCGCCCCGGGCCGGTGGGCCCGGCGAGGTCGACCCAGGGGCTGACCAACGCCAGGGCGGCCGGGCGCTCCCCACTGCGGCGGAGGCGGTCGAGCAGCCCGAGGGCGAGGGCGCCGCCGGCGGAGTCCCCGGCGACGGCGACCCGCTCTGCACCACCGACGCGCTCAGCGAGATGACGGAATGCCACCTCGGCGTCATCGAGGGCGGCCGGGTATCGGTGCTCGGGCGCGAGTCGGTAGTCGGGAACGTAGGCGGTCGATCCGGACAACCGCGCGAGCGTGGTCGCCATGGTGGCGTGCGAGTCCGGGGAGCCGGCGACATAGCCACCACCGTGCAACACGAGTAGCCCCGGGGCGTCCACCGGCCCGTCGATCCAGAGCCCGGGGACGGGAGCGCCGACCGCCGTCCGGGCCACGCGACGCGATCCCGTGGCCCGCGACGCGCCGGTGGCCACCGCGCGCATCGCCCGGATCCACCTCTCGTCGAACGGGGCGACGGTCAACACGGGTCGGATGACCAGCTGCAGACCGAGGCGTTGGAGGCGGGCCCGCAGGCTCGGCCTGCGGGTGAGGGTGATCCGCCGGTCGGCCTCGGTGACCACCCGACGCGCCAGCAGGGCGACGAGGGCCTCGAGGACCCTGGCTACTACCGTGCCGACGAACCGATCGGACGTCCGGATGGAGCACTCCCACTCGAGCTCGCCGCCGCCGGGCAGCGCGCGCACCGTGACGCGGCCGGGGTGACGTCGGCCGAGCCCGCGCAACAGCGCAGGCGCCCACTCGTGCCACCGCGCGGCGTCGGAGGCGAGGGAGAGCACATCGCCGGGCTCGGCCGAGAAGCGTGCGACGACGGTGAAAGAGTGAACGGCCACTGCGCCAGCTCACCACAAAGCCAGCTCACCACAGCGCCAACTCACCCCAGCGCCAACTCACCCCAAAGCCAACTCACCCCAAAGCGGAAAGGCCGTCCCCGCTTGCGCGGAAACGGCCTCTGAACTCGTAGTCCTTGGGTGGAGCTAAGGGGAATCGAACCCCTGACCTTCTCGATGCGAACGAGACGCGCTACCAACTGCGCTATAGCCCCTCGCCGCCCTGGCGGGCGACGATGCCACCCTCGCGGGCGACGATGCCGCCCTCTCGAGCAGCGTGGAACACCTTACCAGGATGGTCGGCCCCCCGACCAAACCGGGCCGTCGATCAGCCCACCGCGCGCCGCAGCGGTACGTGCTGCCGACGCCGGTGATCGTGGTGCCCGGGGTCGGAATCCAGGTGATCGTCGAACGTATCGAGGACGTCGAACGCCGGGTCCTCGTCGTCGATCTCCAGCACGACCGCACCGGGACGCCGCAGGCGGGGCGGCACCACGGACAGCTCGTCGTCCTCGCGGGACTCCACACCGAGCCGGGCGCGACGCATCCTCTCGACGCGGCGCCGGCGCAGGCTCTCCTCGAGCTTGACCTGGCGGCGCAGGTAGGTCAGGTAGGCGGCGAGCAGCAGGGCGGAGCCTCCGGCGAACCACCAGACGGCGGGCACGGTGAGCAGCGCGGCGATCACGGTGACGACGGACAACGCCACGAGGATGAGCGCGGTGCGCTGGCGCGCGTGGGCCCGCTGCTCGGCGGCCTCGCGGTCCGCCATCGGGTCGTAGGCCCCGCGCCCGCGCCGCCGCTCGGCGAAGCTCAGATCGGCGTCCGTGAGCTCGACCTCGGGCTCGGCCGGGCGTCGGCGCCCACGATGGGTGAGAACGGCCTCCTCGTCGATGCCCGCGGCGTCCTCGGCATGATCGGTCCGAGCCGCGGTCCGCTCCCCCGCCGTGCCCTCGACGAGCTCGCCGTCGACGACCACCGCGTGCCGCATCTCGTCGTCCGCCACCGCGCCCGACACGTCCGAATCCGCGGCCGCCGCGCCCACGCCGCTCGCGGCTCCGCCGCCCGAGCGGAGGTCGCCGACCCGGGCGCCCACGGCGGAGGCGGACCGCTCGTCGACCGACGCGACCGCCCGGACCGGGTCCTGCTCGTCGGCCACGGTGATGGCCGGGATCTCGGAGGTGACCTCCTCGGCGGCCGGGTCCCCTGCCACCGCGGCGCGCCGCTCCTCCATCGCCCGGCGGACGGCCTCGCCCCGGCGGCCGGCGGCCTCACGGCGCAGGGTCTGCTCGAGCAGGTGCTCCCACGTCTCGGTGTCGAGCAACTCGGCGTCCGTCGCGCCCGCCCCGGAGGGCAGACCGAAGAGGGAGTCCTCGTCCTCGGCCTGGACCGGGTCGGCGGCGGCACGGCCGCGACTGGGTACCAGTCGTCCGGAACCGCCGGAGTAGAGCGTGCGCGTCTGGGCCAGTGCGTCACCGGTGCGGCGGATGGGATTCCGCGACCGGATGAGCATCGGCGCGAGGACGAACAGCCAGACCACCACCAGCAGGATGATCAGCAGCGAGCTCGACATCGATCAGGCCTCCTCGAGCGTCTACCCCGACACGGGACGTCGTGGTGAGGTCCCAACCGTATCGGGGCCCGAGCCCCGTCCAGTGACGGCGCGCCGCAGGTCACGATGCTCAGGACATACTCAGACGCGCGGTCACGCGCGTCGCGCCAGACCCGCCTCCACGAGAGCCGCGACGGCGCCCCGCCCGTGCTCCTCGCGGGTCCGGGCCACGAGGAGGTGATCGCGCCACGCACCGTCGACGTGGAGGTAGCGGCGAAGCAGTCCCTCCTCGCGGAAACCGCACCGGTCCAGCACCACGCGGCTGGCGGTGTTCTCCGGCCGGACGGTGGCATCGACCCGGTGTAGCGCTCCCGGGCCCAATGCGTGGTCGACCCCCAGCGCCAGGGCGGCGGTGGCGACCCCGCCACCGAGGAAGGGCCGCCCCACCCAGTAGCCGATCCAGCCGGAGTGCAGCGCGCCGCGGACGATCCCGCCCACCGTGAGCTGCCCGCAGAAGCGGCCGTCCAGTTCGATGGCGGCGGGCAGACTCGCGCCGGCGCGGGCGTAACGCTTGAGCTGGGCGTGGATCGGGGGCCACGCGCGTGCGGAGTTGTTCTCGTGCCAGCGTCCCTCGAGGGTGGGTTCCCACGGTTCGAGGTGGTCCCGCTCGAACAACCGCAGCGCCGCCCAGTCCCGGGCGTCGCGGCGGCGGACCGGGCGCAGGGTCACGACCCCGGCGCGCACGCGTACCGGCCCGGCCTCGATCGGCCACCCGGGGCGGGTCACCGTGTCGGCGGCGAACGCGCTCCACGGGCCGCTCATGTCGCCGGCCCGGTCACCCGCGCTGGGCGAGGAACATCACGTCGACCTCGTCACCCGTACGCACCGCGGTGACGCCGGGGTCTATCACGACGAGGCAGTTCGCCTCCGCCAGCGAGGCCAGCAGGTGGGTGGACGACCCCTGGGCGCCGCCGAGGGCGCGGACGAGGTATTCGCCGGTGTCGGTGTCGCGCATCAGTTGTCCGCGCAGGTATCCGCGTCGACCCTCGACCGACGAGATCGGCGCGACGGTCCGTGCGCGGACGGTGCGGCGCATGGGCTGGCGCTTGCCGAGGGCGATCCGGATGAGGGGGCGGACCATGATCTCGAAGACGACCAGGGCGCTCACCGGGTTGGACGGCAGGAGGAAGGTGGGGACCTCGTCGCGTCCGAGCCGCCCGAACCCCTGGACCGACCCGGGGTGCATGGCCACCCGGTTGACCTCGATCTGGCCGAGCTCTGCCATGACCTGGCGGATGCGGGTGGTCGCCTCACCGCCGGCGGCGCCCGAGACCACGACGAGCTCGCTGCGCACGAGTTGACCCTCGAGGACCTCGCGCAGGCGGGACGGTTCGGTGCTGGCGATGCCCACGCGGTGGACGTCGGCGCCGGCGTCCCGGCCGGCCGCGGTGAGGGCGTAGGAGTTGACGTCGTAGACCTGTCCGGTGCCGGGCCGGCCGTCGACGTCGACGAGTTCGTCGCCGACGGAGATGACCGCCATCCGTGGCTTGGGGTGCACCAATACCTTCGCGCGCCCGACCGAGGCGAGCAGGCCGACCTGCGCCGGTCCGATGATGCTGCCCGCGCGCACCGCCACGTCCCCGGGCTGCACGTCGTCGCCGACCCGTCGGACGTAGTCCCCGGTGCGGACGGCGCGGGAGGGGGTGATGTGGCGCCCGTCGGCGGTGGCCCACCCGATCGGCAGGACCGCGTCCGCGAGCGTGGGCAGCGGTGCGCCGGTGTCCACCCGGACGGTCTGGCCGGGCTGGAGGCGGGTCGGTTGACGGGATCCCGCGGTGATCTGACCGACCACGGGCAGTGTCGCCGGTCCGGCCGGGCCGTCCCCGCCCTGGGGGGTGGGTCCGCCGGCGCGCACGTCGACGCTGCGCACCGCGTACCCGTCGATGGCGGCCTGGTCGAACGCCGGCAGCGGCCGTTCCGCCACGACCTCCTCGGCGCACAACAGACCCTGCGCCTCGGAGATCGCCACACGGACCGGGCGCGGGGCGACCGCGGCCGCCGTCACCAGCGCCAGCTGTTCCTCGACGGAGCGCACCCAGTGTCCCCTTCCCGTACCAGTCACCGCCCGCCGAGCGGGCCCGCCTCACCTACGGCGCTCGTCAGGAACCCAGCCGGTCCGAGAGCCACTCGCGGAGATCGTCCGCGTACGCCGGGTTGTCCAGCGCGAAGTCCACGCAGGCCTTGATGTAGCCGCCCGGGTTGCCCAGGTCGTGCCGCGTACCGTCGTGGACCACCACGTGCACGGGGTGCCCCTCGCCGATGAGCAGGTCGATCGCGTCGGTGAGCTGGAGCTCGCCGCCGGCGCCCGGCTCGATCCGGCGCAGCGCGTCGAAGATGGCCCGGTCGAGCACGTACCGCCCGGCCGCGGCGAGGTTGGACGGAGCGTCCTCGGCGGCGGGCTTCTCGACCATGCCGAGCACCTTCTTCACCGACGGGTCATCGGTGTCCTCGACGCGGAACACGCCGTAGGACGACACGTCCTCCGGATCCACCTCGAACGCGCACAGCACGCTGCCGCCGCGGGCCGCGCGGACCGCCGACATCCGGCCGAGGATCCCGAACGGCAGGACGAGGTCGTCCGGCAGCAGTACGGCCACCGCCTTCTCCTCGTCGCCGAGCACCGACTCCACCTGCGCGACCGCGTGACCGAGCCCCAGCGGCTCGTCCTGGCGCACGTCCACGACCTCGATGAGCCCGGGGGCGCGCTGGACCTTGTGCAGCAGGACGTCCTTGCCGCGGTCGGACAGCGTGTCCTCGAGGACCTGGTCCTCGGAGAAGTGCGCCATCACGCCGACCTTGCGCTCGGAGGTGACGATCGCGAGTCGCCCGGCGCCGGCCTCGGTGGCCTCCTCGGCGATGAGCTCGATGCCCGGGGTGTCCACGACCGGTAGCAGTTCCTTGGGCACCGTCTTGGTGGCGGGCAGGAACCTGGTCCCCAGGCCGGCCGCCGGCACGACGGCGGTCCGGAACTGCGGGTCGACAGAGGTACTGGACGTCATGGCGACCACCTTAGACCTCGCACCCGCCCCCTCGGGGTGACGCCACGCGCGGCAGACTGGGGTCATGCAGTCCGACCGGCCCGATCGCACCGACGAGACCGTCGCCCTCTCGGTCGCCAAGACGCGGTTGCGCCGCGAGGCCCTCGATCGCCGGGCCGCGGTGCCGGCGCCGGTGCGCGCCGAGCGCGACCGGAGGATCCTCGGGCGCCTGGGGGGCGTCGTCACCGCCGGGATGGTGGTCTGCGCGTACGTCCCCGACGACGACGAGGCCGGCGGACGGGGTCTGGCCGAGGAACTCACCCGGTGCGGTGCGCGGGTGTTCCTGCCGGTCTCGCCGGTGGTCGGCCCGTTGCAGTGGGCGGCGTACGCGGGGCCGGCGGACCTGGTCCCGGGACGGTTCGGCATCCCCGTCCCGTCGGCCCCGCCCGCCGGGCCGGAGTTCATCTCGGGTGCCGATCTCGTCCTCGTCCCCGCCGTCGCCGTGGACCGGTCCGGGAACCGGCTCGGCCGGGGCGGTGGCTACTACGACCGGTCCCTCGCGTTGACCGGCCCGCACACGAGGATGCTCGCGCTGCTGGACTCCGAGAACGTCGTCGACCACGTCCCCGCCGAGCCACACGACCGGCCGGTCGACGGCGTCATCACCCCGGAGGCGGTTCTCGACTTCGGAACTTGGCACTCGCCGGAGTAGAGTGCCAAGGCGTTATCCGATACTCCTCGGGAGGCCCGATGCCCACCTACTCCTACCGGTGCCGCGACTGCGACGTCGCCTTCGACATCCAGCAGTCCTTCGACGAGGACTCGCTGACGGTCTGCCCCCGGTGCGACGGCACGCTACGCAAGCTCTTCAACACGGTCGGCGTCGTCTTCAAGGGCTCCGGCTTCTACCGCACCGACAGCCGGGCCTCCGGCGACAGCGGCTCGGCCGGCAAGGGATCGGGCGGCAGTTCGTCCGGCAGCGGTTCCTCGGGCTCCGGCTCGTCGGGCTCCGGCTCGTCGGACAGCAGCTCCTCGACGTCCGGTTCCTCGGGATCCGGCTCGGGCTCCGGCTCCGGCGCATCCACCGGCTCGGGCTCCTCCTCGGGGTCGTCGACCTCGTCGTCGTAACCGGCACCGTCGTCACCGGCACCGTCGTCACCGGCACCGCCGTCGTCACCGGCCGCGTCACCGCCGCCCACGGCCGGGGCACCGCCCGCCGGTTCTCCCCGCGCGCTTATCCACACCCCCGGCCGTCTCCACAGGCGTCGCACCTCCGCGCGCCCGGAGCGGCATGGCCGCCCCGCCGCGCCGCTACGGTCTGATCGAACGGCACCGGCCCGCCCGGCGCCCACCGACCCGGCGCTCGAGTCGAGCGCACCGACCGACGGGGGACCCCATGCGCCGCACCATCGCCTCGGTGACCACACCCGGGCGGTGGCGGCGGCGCCGCGCGGTTCGGATCGGGCTCGCGGCCGCGCTAGTGGTGGCCGCACCGTTCGTGGGCCGATCCGGTGCCCCGGACCCGGCGGACCCCACCGCCCCGACCGCCGCAGACGCGGGGCGCGGCGACGATCCCGCGCGCGGACCGGTCCGGGTGGTGCCCGTCCCGCTCGCCGACCCGACCGTGGCCGATCTGCTCCGACCCGGCGACCTGGTCGACCTCGTCGGCACCGCCGACCTCGCCCCGGGGCAGGCACCCGCCCTCGCCGCCCACGCCGCCCGGGTACGGGACGCCCCCGTGGGACGCTCCGGCGCCCGCTCGCTCCTCGTCGAGGTCCCCGAGGCCGACGCCGCCCGCCTCGCCGCGACGGCCGCCGGGACCCCGCTGGCCGTCGTGGTCCACGGTTGAGATGAGGTCAGGAGACTTGGCCGGGTGGTATCGTCGCCGGATCTGAAAGAACCCGCCTGGGAAAGGGGCGCACGATGCTCAAGGGATTCAAGGAATTCATCATGCAGGGCAATGTGATCGACTTGGCGGTCGCGGTCGTCATCGGTAGCGCGTTCGCCACCATCGTCGACGCGTTCACCAGCGCGATCATCAACCCGCTCATCGCTCTGCTGGGCGGGAACAACGAGATCGGTTTCGCCGTCCAACTCCGGGACAACAATCCCGCGACCGTCATGGACTTCGGGATGCTCATCACCGCGATCATCAACTTCCTGCTGATCGCGGCCATCATCTACTTCGTCCTGGTCGGGCCGATGAACAAGATGAAGGAGGCCGCCGCCAAGCGCAAGGGCATCGAGGCCCCCGCCTCGGACAACGACCTCCTCGTGGAGATCCGCGACCTGCTCGCCGGTCGCCCGCTCACGCACCCGTCGGAGCCGGACAGTCCGTCGAGCAACGCCTGATCGACTCCGGTCCGCGTTCCACGGTCTACGTCCCACGCCCCGTCGGCGCCGTCATGGCCGGCGGGGCGTCGGCGTCTGCCGGCGGTGGCGCTTCGTCGCCGTGGAGTCAGCCGTGATGCGGCGGACGCTGATCGCGCCACCAGTCGTCGTCGATCCGACTGTCCGCGGTGCGCGCCTCGTCCGAGGTCGTCTCGGGCAGGATCTCCCCGAACACCTCGTCGAGTCGCGCCCGGTCCACCGGCCGCGGATCCATCACAGTTCGTCGAAGGCGGACAATTGCGCCACCACGTACGAGACGAGCGGGCACAGGGTCGCCATCCCGTCGCGGATGGCCGCGCGGCTCGGCGCGAGGTTGGCGACCACCGTGCTTCCGGACACCCCCACGTAACCGCGCGAGACGATCGAGTCCACCGCGCCGGCCGTGAGACCCGACGACCGGATGGCCTCGGCGATGCCGGGCAGGCGCTGGTCGAGGATCTCCTCGGTGACCTCGGGCGTGATGTCCCGGGGACCGACCCCGGTGCCCCCCACGGTCACGACGAAGTCGAATCCACCGACCACCGCCGTCTCGAGGGCCTTGCGGACCTCCGCCTCGTCGGACGCCACGCCCACGACACCGCCGACGAGGAACCCCTCCTCCTCGAGGAGCTCGGTGACCAGGGGGCCGATCGAGTCCTCCCGCTCGTTGAGGCGGTCGGTCACCACCACGACCATGGCGCGCCCGGCGATCTGCGGCTCGACCGGCTCGACGGCCGCGGGGTCGAAGTCCATACCAGTGGGGAGCTTGCGGCCTCCGGGCAGAGCCCGCGGGTCAAATCTGGTGCTCATCTGGCCTCTCCCAGCATCACGTCTACGGTGTTCGGCGAATCGCCCTCACGAGAAGCATAGGTGACGGTCACCGTGTCCCCCGGTGCCTGGGACCGGATGGCCGCGACGAGCGCGTCGCCGCCCTCGATGAGCCGTTCCCCCACCCCGGTGATGACCGCGCCCTGCTCGATCCCCGCGCGCTCGGCGGGCCCACCCGGCTCGACGGCACGCACCAGCGCGCCGTCGCCCTCCGGCGAGTCGCTGACCGAGACCCCGAGCACCGCGCGGGTCGCGTACTGCTGCTTGATCAGCTGGTCGGCGATCCGCCGGGCCTGGTCCACCGGGATGGCGAAGCCCAGGCCGATCGATCCCGAATTGCCCGATCCCAACGACGCGATGGCCGAGTTGATCCCGACCAGTTCGCCGTTCATGTTGACCAACGCGCCGCCCGAGTTGCCCGGGTTCACGGCTGCATCGGTCTGGATGGCGTCGATCACCGTGCTCTGGTCCGACTGGGCGCCGCCGGCCCGCACCGGGCGGTTCAGCGCGGAGACGATGCCGGTCGTGACGGTGCCCGACAACCCCAGTGGCGACCCCACCGCGGCCACGGCCTGTCCCTCGGTCAATGTCGCCGAGGTGCCCAGGGCGATGGGGGTGAGCGGGCGGGAGGTCTCCGCCTTGATGACCGCGATGTCGGTGGCCGGGTCCGTGCCGACGACGCTCGCGGGAGCCTTGGAGCCGTCGTCGAAGCGCACCTGGATCTGGCCCCCGGCCTGAGCTGCGCCGATGACGTGGCTGTTGGTGATGATGAGGCCGTCGGCGGTCAACACCACCCCGGACCCCTCGCCGCGGCCCGTCTGGGAACGCACGTCGATCGACACGACGCTCGGCAGCACCTTGTCCGCCACCGCCTCGACGGTGCCGTCGGGCGCCGTCCCCTCGGGTTGGGTCGCGCTGATGGGCGAGGACAACCCCGCCGCGGATCCGCCGGCGACCGTCGCACCGATCCACCCACCGAGCCCACCCGAGACGAGCATGGCGGCCACGATGCCGGCCGCGAGCAGGCCCCGGCCCGACTTCCGTTGTCCCGGCGGCGTTCCAGGATCGACACCCGGCCCGGCCCCGGGGTGGGGCGGCGGGCCCGAGGGGGGCATGGCGTCGGAGGGGGGTATGGCGTCCGTGGGTCGCCACGGTCCGGCGTGCCCCTGGCCCTGTGCGTGCCCCTGCGCCTGCGCCTGCGCGGGGTGCTGAGCGGGGAAGGCCGTGGTGGGCCGATCGGTTCCACCCCACCCCTGGGCCATGCCGTAGGGATTCTCGGCGGCGTAGGGGTTCTGGCCGGAGGGTCCGTGTGCGGGTCCTCCGAGACCGGCACCCGATCTGCCGGCCCACTCGTCCGGGGACCCGGGTTCGCCCCTGCCCCGGCCGTTCTCGTTCTCGTTCTCCATGGGTCCCATGGTTCCCGATGGCGCTGTGTGCCCGCTGAGACGGTACTCGCCACCCCGGGACTCACCCGGGCGGCTGCTCGCTTCCGGGGATGGTCACCCGCACCAGTGCGCCGCCGCCCTCGGCGTCGCTGATCTCGACGGTTCCACCGTGTCGGGTCGTGACCTGTCGGACGATGGCCAGCCCCAGACCCGACCCCGGCATCGCGCGCGCCTCGTGCGAGCGGTGGAACCGTTCGAAGACCAACTCGCGGTCCTGTTCGGGAATGCCGGGCCCCTGGTCGGCGACCGTCAGTTCCATCACCGCGTCGGAGACGGGCCGCATCCGCACCGTCACCGTCCCGCCGGCGGGACTCCACTTGGCCGCGTTGTCGCACACGTTCAGCACCGCCCGCTCGATCCCGGCCGAATCGCCGAAGGAGTACCACGGCATCAACTCGACGTCGAAGTCCACGTCGTGTCGGCGACGCCGGACCCGCTCGAGGGCCCGTTCGACCGCGTCGGAGACGGCCACCGGCTCCAGCTCGACCTCGCCGGAGTCCTCCCGGGCGAGCTCGACCAGATCCCCGACGAGCTGACTGAGTTCCGAGATCTGCCCCACGACGTCTGCCTCGAGTTCGTTCCGGTCGGCGTCGGGGATCGTCCGCGCGCCGGGGCGACTGGCCGCGATGAGCAACTCGACGTTCGTCCGCAGACTCGTCAGGGGCGTCTTGAGTTCGTGCCCGGCGTCCGCGACGAGCCGCGCCTGTCTCTCCCGGCTCTCCCCCAGCGCGACGAGCATCTGGTTGAAACTGCTCGTCAGGCGGGCGATCTCGTCGTCACCGGCCACGGGGATCGGCCGCAGATCATCGGTGCGGGCGATGCGTTCCACGGCCCTGGTCAGCCGGGCCACCGGCGCCAACCCGGTGCGGCCGACGGCCGTCCCGGCCACCGCGGCCAGGGCGATACCCGCTGCCCCGACGAGCGTGAGCACGATCGCCAGACGGTTCAACGCAGCACGGGTGGGGCTGAGGTCCTGGGCCAGGATGAGGGTCGAGCCGTCTCGGACCCCGACCGCGTAGATCTGCTTGCCCCCGGAGGTACGCAGGCTCGATTCCGACTCGCCGCGCACCACCGCGATCTCCGGGCCGCCGATCTGGAAGGGTTCCCCGGTCGCGGTGCGAACCCCGGAGGGGGCGACGATCTGGGCGTCCAGGTTCGGGTTGAACGCCCGCAGCGCAATCAACGTGCTGCGGGACTGGAGGGCGAACTCGGACGCGAGTTGGCTGTTGACCAACTGATCGGCCTGCTGCTGCAGGCGGTTGTTGACATCGCTGTACATCGACCCCGACACGACGAAGTACGCCGCGACGGCCATGAGGGCCACCGCGACACCCACCGAGCTCGCCGCCAGCAGCGTCACCCGCTGGTGCAGGGAGATCGGTGCGGACCCCGTCCGCATCGTGCGGGCGGGCACTACGGCGTCTCGCGCAGCACGTAACCCACACCGCGCACGGTGTGGATCAACCGGCTCTCACCCTCCCCTTCCGTCTTACGCCGTAGGTAGCCGATGTAGACCTCGAGAGCGTTACCCGAGGTCGGGAAGTCGTAGCCCCACACCTCCTCGAGGATGTGGCTCCGGGTGAGGACCCGGCGTGGGTGGTGCATGAGGAGCTCGAGCAGGGAGAACTCGGTGCGGGTCAGCTGGATCCGGCGCTCGCCGCGGGTGACCTCGCGGGTCGCGATATCCATCCGCAGGTCCTCGAACTCCAGCACCTCGTCGACCTCCTCGGCGTCCGTGCCGCGACGACGCAGCAGAGCCCGCAGGCGGGCGAGGAGTTCCTCCAACGCGAAGGGTTTGGGCAGGTAGTCGTCGGCCCCCGCGTCCAGACCAGCGACCCGCTCGGAGACGGCGTCCCTCGCGGTGAGCATGAGCACCGGCAGGTCGTCCCCCCTGCTGCGCAGGATCCGGCAGACCTCGAGCCCGTCCCGACGGGGCATCATCACGTCGAGGATGACCGCGTCCGGCCGGTTGGCGTCGACCCTCTCGATCGCCTCGATGCCATCGCCGGCGAGCTCCACGTCGTACCCGTTGAAGGTCAGTGAGCGCCGGAGCGATTCGCGCACGGCCTGGTCGTCGTCCACAACGAGAATCTTCATGACCGGATTCTCGCCCACCCGACTGAAGCGCGGCTGAGGATCCGCCCCGGAGGGCCGCCGCCACGCGCGCCACAGACGCCGACGAGCCCGACGGGTCCGTGTGGACCCGCCGGGCTCGTGACCGGGCGTGTGCGTGCGGCGCCCGCGGCGCCGCCGTGCTCAGCTGCGCCCCGGGGGCGGCAGCCGACGCGGCTCAGCGGTCGAGGTTGACCAGGCCGAGCTGAGCGGCCTTGACCAGACGACGCGGCAGCGCCACGGGGCGGCCGTCGATCTTGGTCTCCTGGAGGGCGACGTTGTCAGCCTTCCACTGGGACCGGCGGGAATGGGTGTTTGCACGCGAGAGGCGGCGCTTCGGAACTGCCATGATTATCGTCCTCGGGGTCTAGGAGGGTGGTCGGGGCGCGAACGCCCCGCTGCTCACTTGCGGCGGGTGCGGTTGCCGTAGCGACGCTGGAACTTCTCGACGCGGCCGGCGGTGTCCATGACGCGCTGCGCGCCGGTCCAGAACGGGTGCGACTCGCTGGTCACGTCCACGACGATGAGCGGGTACGTCTGACCGTCCTCCCACTCGACCGTGCGGCTGCTGGTCGCGGTGGAACGGGTGAGGAACTTGGTGCCCGTGCCCGAGTCCTGGAAGACCACCGGGTGGTAGTCGGGGTGAATGTCGTTCTTCATACTGGATCCCTCTAGCTCGGTAGAAAGTCTGTGGGTCTGGCGCTCGCTCCTGCAAGAGCGCGCAATTGCCAGTGGCCGAACCGGGGATCCCGGTGTCAGCACACGCATCGGTAGATCGTACCCGTAGGATGGCCGGGCACCCAATTCGTGCGCCGCGGACATCCGGCCGCCGGAGCCGGTGCGGCCGCCTTTATGCCCACTGACGTGCCGATTACCGTTTCACGCAGTCGGGCCGTAAACTAGACCATCGCTGTTGTCTGCACGTTTGCTATCGCCTCTCACGGTGCTCGCGACGTGGCGGTAAGCCCCCCGTACGGCCCAGGCCGACCGAGGGTGCCTCCTCCGCCGCGCGCCACCGCAGGACGGGGCGGAAGGAGAACCACGCCATGTCGGCGCATTGCCAGGTAACGGGACGGAAGCCGGGTTTCGGCAAGTCCGTCTCGCACTCACACCGCAGGACCAACCGTCGCTGGAACCCGAACATCCAGCGCCGTAGCTACTTCGTGCCCTCCGAGGGTCGTCGCATCACGCTGACGGTCTCGACCAAGGGCATCAAGACCATCGACCGCGATGGCATCGAGGCCGTCGTGGCCCGCATCCGCGCCCGTGGGGAGAAGATCTGAGATGGCCCGTAACGACATCCGCCCCATCATCAAGCTGAAGTCCACGGCCGGTACCGGGTTCACGTACGTGACCCGCAAGAACCGTCGCAACAATCCGGACCGCATCGTCCTCAAGAAGTTCGACCCGGTCGTCCGTAAGCACGTCGAATTCCGAGAGGAGCGCTGACTCGTGGCCAAGAAGTCCAAGATCGCGCGCAACGAGCAGCGCAAGGCCAAGGTCGCCCGGTTCGCCGAGCGCCGCGCCGAGCTCAAGGCAATCATCAAGAACCCCGAGAGCACGGACGAGGCACGTATGGATGCCCAGACCGCGCTCAACAAGATGCCGCGTGACGCCTCGCCCGTGCGGGTGCGTAACCGCGACGTCGCCGACGGTCGCCCCCGCGGCTACCTCCGCAAGTTCGGCCTTTCCCGCGTCCGCATGCGCGAGATGGCCCACCGTGGCGAGCTGCCCGGTGTCACGAAGTCGAGTTGGTGAGTAGGTAACCATGGCTAAAGCACGTAGCACCCCGTCCAAGAAGATCCGCGCCCAGGAGGGCCGTCGACCCAAGAAGAACCCGCTGAAGGTGGCGGGTATCGAGACGGTCGACTACAAGGACGTCAACACCCTCCGTACGTTCATCTCCGATCGCGGCAAGATCCGTTCGCGTCGGGTCACCGGCCTCACGCCGCAGCAGCAGCGTCAGGTCGCCGTCGCGGTCAAGAACGCCCGCGAGATGGCCCTGCTGCCGTTCACCAGCCGCTGAGTCACCACTCGGCGCGGGTGAACCGAACCGCCCGTCCCGCCCGCGGCCTCTAGCCGCCGACTCAGGCAACAGCAACCCGATCGGGGTCGTGCCTCCTCACGCAGGAGTGCGCGACCCCGATCGGCGTTACCGCGCCTCCCCCTCCCCTCCCCGACACCAGGAGTCCACCCGTGGCCGGCGTCCTCAACGGCTTCGCCGTCATCGTCGCGCTGGTCGCGCTGGGCTGGGTCCTCGCCCGGACCCTGGTTCTCGGCACGGACGCACGGCTGGTGCTCAACCGGCTCGTCTTCTACGTCGCCACCCCGGCACTGCTGTTCGACTCCCTCGCCCGCACCACCCTCGACCAGGTCTTCACCGGCGTGTTCGTGGTGTCCGCGGTGTCGGCGATTATCGTCGCGGTCCTGTACGTGGCGATCGCCCGGTTGTGGCTCAGACGCCCGGCCGCCGATCTGGTGGTGGGTGCCCTGTCCGCCGGCTACGTCAACTCCGCCAACCTCGGAATCCCCATCGCGCTGTACGTCCTCGGGGACCTCGGGTTCGTCATGCCGCTGCTGCTCTTCCAGGTGGTGGTCCTACAACCGGTCGCCATCGCCGTGCTGGAGCGGGCCGCGCGGGCCGAGGGGTCGGACGGCGGCGGGGACGGGGGCGCGCTCGGTGCGCTACTGCAGTCGGTCCGCACCCCGATCGTCCTCGCCGCGCTCGCGGGCGTCGTCGTCGCCGCCCTGCCCTGGACGCCGCCCGAGACTCTCCTGGAGCCCGTGCACCTGGTCGGCCAGATCTCCGTCCCCGGCGCCCTGCTGGTGTTCGGCATGTCGCTCTACGGGGTGAAGGTCCTCGAGGCCGGCGCCTCGCCCCGCCGGGAGATCTTCCTCGCGAGCGCACTCAAACTCGTCGCCCACCCCGTGCTCGCGTACGCCATCGGCGCCGGGCTCATGGGGATGCGGGGCCACGAGCTCCTCACCGTGGTGGTCGCCGCCGCGCTGCCCACCGCGCAGAACGTCCTCGTGGTCGCGACCCGGTACGGACACGGGACTCTGCTGGCCCGGGACTCCGCCGTCCTCACCACCCTCGGCGCGCTGCCGGTCCTCCTGCTGGTCTCCGCACTACTGGCCTGACCCGGCGGCGATGACCCCGGCGAATACGACCGCGTTGTTGACGCCGTGGAGCACGATGCCGGGCACGATCGACCGGTACCACTCGGCCATCGCGCACAGCGAGATCCCCACCACCAGCAGGTAGGGCAGCGCCGGGGGCAGCAGGTGCACGGCGGCGAACACCGCCCCGGCGAGCAGGATCCCCGCTACGGCCCGCAGCCGCGCCCGCAGGGCCGGCAGCACGATGCCACGGAACACGACCTCCTCCGCCACCGGGACGAGCACGGCGACGGTCAGCAGCCCGAGGACGGCGAACACCGGCCCGCCGGCCGCCAGGTCCGCGATCGCCGCATCGGCCTCATCCCCCGTCGACTCGGCGCCCGCCCCCAGGGGGATGAGCACGATCATCGAGGCGGTGACGCCGGCCGCCATCACCGCGGGGATCTGCCACGCAAGGTGCCAGGGTGAGCGGTCCGGTGGCCGGAGGCCGACGTCCGCCCACCCGAGACCGCGCCGACGCAGGAGGTGGATCCGCACCGCGAGTAGCGCGGCCACGGCGGTGCCGGCGAGGACGACCAGGGCGAGGAGCGCGGTATCGGGGCGGCCGGCCCCGAGGGACCGTGCGGTGACCAGGCCGAGGAGGACGACGACGACGAGGGCGGCCCCGTACACGAGGACCCACGCCAACGCCGACAGCGCCGCCCGGCCCCGGACCGGTGTGGTCCAGAGGCCGGGCGGCGCCGGCGGCGGCGGGGTCACCTGAGGTGCTCGGCCACCCGGAACGGCGCGTCGGTGGCCGCCTCGATCTGCTCGAGGGTCACCCCGTCGACGATCTCGATGAGGGTCAGCCCGTCGGCGTCCCGGTCGAACACGCCCAGCTCGGTGATGATCCGGTTGACGCAGCCCAGGCCGGTGAGCGGCAGGGAGATCTCGGAGACGATCTTGGAGGAACCGTCCTTGGCGACCTGGTCCATGACCACGACGATCCGGCGGGCACCCACCACGAGGTCCATCGCGCCGCCCATGCCCTTGACCATCGCGCCGGGGACCATCCAGTTGGCGATGTCACCGGCCGGGTTGACCTCCATCGCGCCGAGGATCGCCACGTCGATCTTGCCCGAGCGGATCATGCCGAAGCTCATCGCCGAGTCGAAGATCGCCGACCCCGGTAGGGTCGTGACGGTCTCCTTGCCGGCGTTGATAAGGTCCGGGTCGACGTCGTCGGGGTGCGGGTACGGCCCGATGCCCAGCAGCCCGTTCTCGGACTGCAGGGTCACGTTGACGCCCTCGGGGACGTAGTTGGGGACCAGGGTCGGCAGGCCGATCCCGAGGTTGACGTACTGGCCGTCCTCCAGCTCCAGGGCCGCGCGGGCGGCCATGGCCTTGCGGTCGCGTCCGATCCTGCTCATCAGCGCTGTCCTTCCGAGGGCGGGTTGGTGGTGGTCTTCTCGATCCACTTGGTCTGGGCGACCTGCTCCGGGGTCAGTTCCACCAGGCGGTGGACGAAGATGCCCGGGAGGTGGATGTCGTCGGGGGCGAGCTCTCCGACCTCGACGATCTTCTCGGCCTCGACGATGCACACCCGGCCGGCCATCGCCGCGAGCGGCGAGAAGTTGCGGGCCGTGAGGTTGAAGCGGAGATTGCCGTTGCGGTCGGCCACGGCGGCGCGTACCAGCGAGTAGTCGGCCTCGATGGCCTGCTCCAGCACGTAGGTCTCGCCGCGGATCTCGCGGGTCTCCTTGGGCGGGGAGGCCACCGCGATCCCGCCGGCCGAGTCGTACTTCCACGGCATGCCGCCGTCGGCGACGAACGTGCCGACGCCGGTGCGGGTGAAGAACGCCCCGATGCCGGACCCACCCGCACGCATCCGCTCGGCGAGCGTGCCCTGCGGGGTGAGCTCCACCTCGAGCTCACCGGACAGGTACTGGCGGGCGAACTCCTTGTTCTCCCCGACGTAGGAGGAGACGATGCGCCGGAGCTTGCCGCTCTCCAGCAGGATGCCGAGGCCCTTGCCGTCGACGCCGGCGTTGTTGGAGAACACCTCGAAGTCCCCGACGTCGCGGGCGGCGAGGGCCTCGATCACGATCTGCGGGATCCCGCTCAGGCCGAACCCGCCGGCGGCGATGGACGCCCCGTCGGGGATGTCCGCGACGGCCTCGGCCGCGGTCATGATCTTGCTGGACATACACGCACTCCTTGGGTGTGGGGGCGGTCAGGCGATGCCGAGGATCTCGATCGCGCTCTTGCGCATGTCGACCTTGCGGACCTTGCCGGTGACGGTCATGGGGAACTCGTCGACCACGTGGACGTACTTCGGGATCTTGTGGCGGGCGAGCTTGCCGGTGGCGAACTCGCGGACCTCCTCGGCCGTGAGATCGTCGCGTCCCGGCTTGAGCCGGACCCAGGCCATGAGCTCCTCGCCGTACTTGGGGTCGGGCACGCCGATCACCTGGGCGTCGAGGATGTCCGGGTGGGTGTAGAGGAACTCCTCGACCTCCCGCGGGTAGATGTTCTCGCCACCGCGGATGACCATGTCCTTGATGCGGCCGGTGATGCGGACGTAACCGGCGTCGTCCATCTCCCCGATGTCGCCGGTGTGCATCCAGCCCTCGGGGTCGATCGCCTCGGCGGTCTTGTCCGGCTGGTCCCAGTAGCCCAGCATGACGCTGTAGCCCTTCGTGCAGAACTCGCCGGCCTCGCCGCGCGGCAGGGTGGCACCGGTCGACGGGTCGACGATCTTGATCTCGAGGTGCGGCCCGACCCGGCCGACCGTGGACACGCGCCGGTCCAGCGAATCGTCCCGACGGGTCTGGGTGGACACCGGCGAGGTCTCGGTCATGCCGTAGCAGATGGAGACCTCCTCCATGTTCATCCTGTCGATCACCTGACGCATGGTGGATTCGGGGCACGGCGAGCCGGCCATGATCCCGGTACGCAGCGTGGACAGGTCGTAGGAGTCGAAATCCTCCAGCGCGAGCTCGGCGATGAACATCGTGGGCACGCCGTAGAGACTCGTGCACTTCTCCTGCTCCACCGCGCGCAGCGAGGCCGCGGGGTCGAACGCGGGCGCGGGGATGACCATGGCCGATCCGTGGCTGGTGCACGCGAGGTTGCCCATCACCATGCCGAAGCAGTGGTAGAAGGGCACCGGGATGCACACCCGGTCGACCTCCGTGTAGTTGACGAGCTCGCCGACGAAGTACCCGTTGTTGAGGATGTTCGAGTGCGAGAGCGTGGCGCCCTTGGGGAAGCCCGTGGTGCCGGAGGTGTACTGGATGTTGATCGGGTCGCCCGGCTGCAGTGCGGCGCGGATCGACGCCAGTTCCTCGGCGTGGGTGGGGCCCGAGACCAGCGACTCCCACTCCTCGTCGCCGAAGAGCACGACCAGTTCGAGGTCGGGGCAGTTCGGCTGGACCTGCGCGAGCATCCCGGTGTAGTCGGAATCCTTGAACTGGGGGGCGGCGACGACGGCCTTGATCCCCGCCTGCTTGAGGACGTACTCCAGCTCGTGGACCCGGTAGGACGGGTTGATGTTGACCAGAACCGCGCCGATCTCGGCGGTGGCGTACTGGACCATCACCCACTCCCACCGGTTGGGCGACCAGATGCCCACCCGGTCGCCCGCCCGGATGCCGAGGCGGTGCAGACCGGAGGCCAGACGGCGGACGTCGGCGAGGAACTCGGCGTAGGTCCACCGCCGGTCGGCCTGCACGTCGACGAGCGCGTCTCGGTCGCCGAACCTCTCGACGGTCGCCGCGAGGTTCTCGGGGATCGTCTGGGTGAGCAGGGGGACGTCGGTCTCTCCGCGCGTGTGGGACCCGGCGGGGTCGAGGGTCGTGGAATCGAGATCGGTGGTGGTCATCTCGGTACTCCTTGGGGGTGGGGCCGGACGGCCCACGGGGTGGGGATTGCGGTATCAGGTGGCGACGGCCGCGGCGCGACGCATCGTCGCCTCGGCCTGGCGGAAGACGGGACCGTCGACCATGCGACCGTCCAGCCGGAACACGCCCTGGTTGTGTTCCGCGGCGGCGAGGACCTTCCGGGCCCAGGCCACCTCGTCGTCGTCGGGGGCGTAGGCCTCGCGGACCACCGCCACCTGGGACGGGTGGATACACGCGGTGGCCACGAACCCCAGCGCGACGGCGTCGAGCGCCTCGGCGCGCTGGCCGGAGGAGTCGGCGATGTCCAGGTGCACGGAGTCGACCGCCCACCGACCGAACGCGGCCGCGGCGAGCGCGACCCGCGCACGGGCGTGACGGGGTACGTCGCGGTACTCCCCCGCCTCGCGGGGGCCACCGGCCTCGGCGGAGGAGAACCGGCTGGTCGATCCGCCCATCGCGGCCAGGAGGTCCTCGGCGCCCCACATCATCCCGGCGCACCCGGGCGCGGCGGCGATCTCCTCCGCGCGGACGACCCCGAGCGGGGTCTCGACCAACGCCAGCACCGCGGCGCCGGTCGTCGAGTGCAGATCCGTGACCTGCGCGGCGGACTCGGTCTTGGCCAGCATCACGCAGCGGTAGTCCGTGTCCGCCAGGGCCTCGAGGTCGGCCGCGTGGTCGTCGGTGCCGGTCGGGTTGACCCGCACGATCGTCCGGTCCGGATCGAGTGTCGAGGCCCGCAGCGCCTCACGGGCTGCGGGGCGGTCCGCCGGTGCGACGGCGTCCTCGAGGTCGACGATCACGACGTCCGCGCGGTCGGCGGCCTTGCCGTAGCGCTCCGGCCGGTCGGCCGGGCAGAACAGCAGTGCCGGGCCGGGCGGGATCCAGGCGGGTGCGGGGGTCATGCCGTGGCCTCCCCGCCCGGGCCCGACTCCGTCGGCCGCTTGCGGACGAGCGTCTTGCGGACCGCCCTGGCCACGATGTCGCCGTGCTGGTTGCGGCCGATGTGCTCGAGGGTCACGATGCCCTCGCCCGGCCGCGACTTCGACTCGCGCTTGTCGGTGCACACGGTCTCCGCGTACAGCGTGTCACCGTGCAGGACCGGTTTGGGGAAGCTGACCTCGGAGAAGCCGAGGTTCGCCACGATCGTGCCCTGGGTGAGCTGGGCGACCGACAGTCCCACGAGCGTCGACAGCGTGTGCATCGAGTTCATGAGCCGCTCGCCGCCGAAGCCCGGCTGCTCGGCCGACCACGCCGCGTCCAGGTGCAGGGCCTGCGTGTTCATCGTCAGCGTGGTGAACAGGACGTTGTCCGTCTCGGTCATCGTGCGCCCGGGGCGGTGGAGGTAGGCGGTCCCCACCTCGTACTCCTCGAACCACAGGCCACGCTGGACGACCTCTCTGCGCTGGTCTGTCATCGCCTACAGCCCCAGACCGCGCGCGATGAGCATGAGCTGCACCTCGGTGGTGCCCTCGCCGATCTCGAGGATCTTGGAGTCGCGGTAGTGCCGCGCCACCGGGTACTCGTTCATGAAGCCGTAGCCACCGTGGATCTGGGTGGCGTCGCGGGCGTTGTCCATGGCCGCCTCGGAGGCGATCATCTTGGCGATGGCGGCCTCCTTCTTGAACTCCTTGCCGGCCAGCATGAGGCGCGCGGCCTCGTAGTAGGCGCAACGCGCCGTGTGGGCGCGGGCCTCCATGCGGGCGATCTTGAACGCGATGGCCTGGAACTCGCCGATCTTGCGGCCCATGGACTCGCGCTCACGGGCGTACTTCACGGACTCGTCGACGCACCCCTGCGCGGCACCGGTGGCCACGGCGGCGATCGCGATGCGTCCCTCGTCGAGGATCGACAGGAAGTTCGCGTACCCGCGCCCCTCCTCGCCGAGGAGGTTCTCCGCCGGCACCCGGGCGTCGGCGAAGGTCAGCGGGTGCGTGTCGGAGGAGTTCCACCCGACCTTGTCGTACGCGGGCTCCGCGGTGAATCCGGGGGTGTCGGCCGGGACAATGATCGTCGAGATGGCCTTCTTGCCGTTCTCACGGACACCGGTCACCGCGGTCACGGTGACCAGCGAGGTGATGTCGGTGCCGGAGTTGGTGATGAACTGCTTGTTGCCGTTGACCACCCACTCGTCGCCGTCACGCTTCGCGGTGGTCTTGGTGGCGCCGGCGTCCGAGCCCGCACCGGGCTCGGTCAGGCCGAAGCCGGCGAGCGTGCGGCCGGCGGCCAGGTCCGGGAGCCACGTGGCGCGCTGCTCGTCGTTGCCGAAGTGGTAGATGGGCATGGCGCCCAGGCCCACGCCGGCCTCGAGGGTCATGGCGGTCGACTGGTCGACGCGGCCGAGCTCCTCCAGGGCGAGCGACAGCGCGAAGTAGTCGCCGCCCATCCCGCCGAACTCCTCGGGGAACGGCAGACCGAACAGGCCCATGTCGCCCATCTGGGCGACGACCTCGTAGGGGAAGGTGTGGTTGCGATCGTGCTCGGCCGAGGCCGGGGCGACCACCTTGTCGGCGAAGTCCGCGACCGTCGACTTGAGGTCGGCGTAGTGCTCTTCCAACTCAGGCATTGCCTTCTCCTTCGGATTCCTCGGTGGAGGGGTGGGGCTCGACGGTCGCGAGCAGGTGGTCGGCGGGCACCTGCTCGCCGGTGGTGACGTGCACGCGGACCACACCGTCGATCGGCGCGGGCAGCGCGTGTTCCATCTTCATGGCCTCGACGGCCAGAATGTTCTGTCCGGCGGTGACCTCGTCGCCGTCGGCGACGAAGCACGCGATCACCGAACCGGGCATGGGGCTGACGATCTGGCCGTCCGACATCCCGGCGTCGTGGATCCGGGAGTCGATGAGCGGGAGCATCCGCAGGTCCCAGGTCCCGCCGTCGCCGGCCACCCAGAAGGTGTCGGCGGCCTTGGGGTCCGCCGAGCGCACGACGGTCCAGCGCTGCTGGGTGCCGTCGACGGTCAGCCGGAGGGAGGCGCCGTCCCGGGCGACCCGCGCACGATGTCGGGAGGAGACCTCGGGCGCCTCGGTGGAGCCGATCGTGGCGTCGGTGATGGTCACCTCGGCGTCGTCGGGGGTCCCCCGCAGTCCCACGGTGACCGCGTCGGACCCGGCGCCGGCGTCCAGGCGGGTCCACACCTCGGCGCGCCCGCCGATCCGCCACCCGTTGGGAACGTCCCACGGGCCGCGGCGTTGCGCGGGCACCCGGGCCCAGCGCTCCTCGGTGCGGTGCATGGCCACGGCGATCAGTCCGCCCTCGGGGGCGGGCGTCGCGGTGTAGTCGTCGACGGACCGGTCGAGCAGGCCCGTGTCCAGCTCGCCGGAGACGACCTCCGGCCGCGAGAGCAGGAACCGGCAGAAGTCGACGTTCGTGCGCAGACCCAGCACGTGGGTGCCGGCGAGCGCGGCGTCGAGCCGGGCCAGTGCCTCGGCGCGGTCGGCGCCGTGCGCGATGACCTTGCCGAGCATCGGGTCGTAGTCGCTGCCGACGACCGTGCCCACACGGAGGCCGGAGTCCACGCGGATGCCGTCGCCGGAGGGCTCCTCGAGCCCGACCACGGTGCCGCCGGTGGGCAGGAAGCCCTTGGCCGGGTCCTCGGCATAGACGCGGGCCTCGATCGCGTGGCCGGTGAGGGTGATGTCCTCCTGGCGCAGGGTGAGCTCCTGGCCCGCGGCGATGCGGACCTGCCAGTCGACCAGGTCGACACCGGTGACCATCTCGGTGACCGGGTGCTCGACCTGCAGGCGGGTGTTCATCTCCATGAAGAAGAACTCGTCCGGGGCGTGCGCGGAGACGATGAACTCCACCGTGCCCGCGCCCACGTACCCCACCGACCGGGCGGCGTCGCACGCCGCCTGACCGATGCGCTGACGGGTGACCTCGTCGAGCAGTGCGCTGGGCGCCTCCTCGATGACCTTCTGATGGCGGCGCTGCAGTGAGCACTCCCGCTCACCCAGGTGGATGACGTTGCCGTGGGTGTCGGCCAGGACCTGCACCTCGATGTGGCGCGGGGTGTCGACGAACCGCTCGAGGAACAGGGTGTCGTCGCCGAAGGCGCCTGCCGACTCCCGTCGCGAGGACTCCAGTGCCGCCGGCAGATCGGCGGGATCGGTGACGCGGCGCATCCCCTTGCCGCCACCACCGGCCGAGGGCTTGACGAGGACCGGGTAGCCGACCTCGGCGGCACCGGCGATCAGTTCGTCGTCGGTCAGTCCCGGACGCGAGATCCCGGGCACGGTGGGGACGTCACGTGCGGACACCGCCGCCTTGGCGGTGATCTTGTCGCCCATGGTCTCGATCGCCGAGGCCGGCGGTCCGACGAAGATCAGGCCGGCCTCGTCGAGTGCCCGCGCGAACCGCGAGTTCTCGGACAGGAAACCGTAGCCCGGGTGCACGGCCTGCGCCCCGGTCTGGCGGCAGGCGTCGATCACCTTGTCGATGTCGAGGTAGGACTGCGAGGCCTGGGCCGGGCCGAGGCGGACGGCGGCGTCGGCCATGCGCACGTGCAGCGCGTCGGCGTCCGCGTCGGAGTAGACGGCGACCGAGCGGATACCCGCTGCCCGCAGCGAGCGGATCACGCGGCACGCGATCTCCCCGCGGTTGGCCACCAGGACGGTGTGGAGTTTCTGTGACAGTTGTTCTGACATGGGGCTGCTCACATCCTGAAGACGCCGTTGTTGACCGGCTCGAGGGGGGCGTTGGCCGCGGCCGCCAGGGCCAGACCGAGGACAGTGCGGGTGTCTGCGGGGTCGATGATCCCGTCGTCCCACAGGCGGGCCGTGGAGTAGTACGCGGTGGACTGCTCCTCGAACTGCTCACGGATCGGCGCGGTGAACTCGGCCTGCTGCTCGTCGGTCCACTCCCCGCCCGACTTGGTGACCTGCGCGGCACGGACCGAGGCGAGGGTGTCGGCGGCCTGGGGCCCGCCCATCACGGCGATCTTCGCGTTGGGCCACATCCACAGGAACCGCGGGGAGTACGCACGGCCGCACATGGAGTAGTTGCCGGCACCGAAGGACCCGCCCACGACGATGGTGAACTTGGGGACCCGGGCGCACGCCACGGCGGTGACCATCTTGGCGCCGTTCTTGGCGATGCCGCCCGCCTCGTACTGCCGGCCCACCATGAAGCCGGTGATGTTCTGCAGGAAGACCAGCGGGATCTTGCGGCGGTCGCACAGTTCGATGAAGTGGGCGCCCTTGAGCGCGGACTCCGAGAAGATGACGCCGTTGTTGCCGATGATGCCCACCGGGTGCCCGTGGATATGGGCGAACGCGGTCACCATGGAGGTGCCGTAGTTCTCCTTGAACTCGGTGTACTCGCCGCCGTCGACGATCGTGCCGATGATGTCGCGCACGTCGTAGGGCTGGCGCGAGTCGACCGGGACGAGGTCGTAGAGGTCGGCCTGCGGGCGGACCGGCTCGCGGGGCTCGAGCACCTCCCAGTCCGGCTCGGGCGCCGGCGGGCAGGTCGCCACGATCCGGCGGACCTTCATCAGGGCGTCGTAGTCGTCGTCGGCGAGGTGGTCCACCACACCGGAGGTCTTGGCGTGCAGGTCGCCGCCACCGAGCTCCTCGGCCGTGACCTCCTCGCCCGTCGCGGCCTTCACCAGCGGCGGGCCGGCGAGGAAGATCGTGCCCTGGTTCCGGACGATCACGGCCTCATCGCTCATCGCGGGGACGTACGCGCCACCGGCGGTGCACGACCCCATGACCGCGGCGATCTGCGGGATGCCCTTGGCGGACATGTTCGCCTGGTTGTAGAAGATCCGGCCGAAGTGGTCGCGGTCGGGGAAGACCTCGTCCTGCTGCAGCAGCATCGCGCCGCCGGAGTCCACGAGGTAGATGCACGGCAGGTTGTTGGCCAGCGCCACCTCCTGGCCGCGGAGGTGCTTCTTCACCGTCATCGGGTAGTAGGTGCCGCCGGAGACGGTCGCGTCGTTGGCGATGATCAGGCACTCGCGGCCCGACACCCGGCCGATCCCGGCGACGACGCCGGCGGCGGGGGCCTTGCCCCCGTACATCTCCTCCGCCGCCAGCGGCGAGAGCTCGAGGAACGGGCTGCCCGGGTCGAGCAGCACGTCCACGCGCTGGCGGGCGAGCAGCTTGCCGCGCTCGAGGTGGCGCGCACGGGCCTTCTCACCGCCGCCCAGCGCGGCCCGCTCGAGGCGCTCGCGGAGGTCGGCGAGAAGTTCCTCGTGGGCCTGGCGATTGGTGGTCGCGGAAGTCATCGGTGCCGCTCCCTTTCAGTTAAGTCGGATTAACTGAAATCGACGATAGTGCTGCGCCTCACAAATGTCCAGACCGGATTCGGGATCACCCACCCGGACCCGGACCCGCGCTCACCCACTCCGCGGACCCGACGACGCGCACGGCCGGCGTCCCGGCGGGGGGTTGCAGCTCCCGGTCGTCGCGCCGCCGATCCGGCCGAGAACCCCGCGCGGAGACGCCGCCATTCCCGCCATCCGTGCAGGTGGACAGCTTAGGCTGGTCTGACTTAGCACAGCCTTAACTTGCTTGCAAGCCGGGGGGATGCGGTGTTGACTCTGGGGCACACCACGCCACCGTCATACGAGGAGCGATCATCATGGCCACACTCACCGGAATCAGCGCCTGCACCGTCACGGCGTGCTCCTTCAACAGTGAGGAGAGCTGCAACGCGGGCGCCATCACCGTCGCCGGAACCCCGGATCACGCCGAGTGCGGCACCTTCATCTCGCTGGACGTCCGCGGCGGACTGCCCACCGCCAGCGCACACGTGGGCGCCTGCCAACGGGTGGAGTGCACCCACAACAAGGACCTGCTCTGCTCGGCGGACTCCGTCGAGATCGGCTCCGGCGCCGATACCGCCGACTGCCTCACCTACAGCCCGGCCTGATCGGCCCGGTCCGCGCCATCGCGGGAAGCTAGCTGGCGCGGGCCACGTACTGACCCATCTCACGGACGACGTCATTGACGCACTCCGCGCGGGTCAGGAACGGCAGGTGGATGACATCGGCGTGGGTACCGAGCGCCGTCAGCAGATGCAGGCCGTCGGGATCGACGCCCAGGACATACGGCGGCTGCGCCGGGTCGGCGGACCCGGCCAGCATGGCCAAGTCAGAGCCGAAGCGCGCCCGGATCTCGTCCGCGAGCCCCGGCGCCTCGCATGCCAGGGGATCCGACGGCACCGCGTCCAGGCAGCCCGCGCGGACGGTGCCCTCGTGCCCCAGTCGGCGGATGTCGAGGTCGCCGAGTTCGATCTCGATCTCGACCACCCAGCCCTCACCCTGCCGTGCCGCACGCGCCACGCCGAAGCCGTACAGGCTCGCGACGTGGACCTTGGCCTCGACGATCGGGGCGAACTCGTCGATCATGACGACCACCTCGACCGACTCTCCCGGGGCGACCATCAGTGCGGACCAGGGGGCCGGGGTCCCGGTGACGATGATCGCCCCCTCCCCGATCCAGCGATGGCCGGCGGAGACCATGACATCCGAACGGTTCTTGGTCCCGCGTACGGCGACCGTCGCGATGCCGGCTCCGTCGAGCAGACGGCGCGCGCCGGTGGTTATCGGATCCGACACGACCGGGTGCGCTGCCATCGATTGCCTCCAGAGACCGGCCCCGCCCGCCGATGCGTTAGGTGACCCTCGCCTTACTTAGGTACCCCTAAAGTGCCCGACGGTGCGGAGCCTGTCAAGAGGGCCACCGATTTTCGCACCCCCTCGCCCTACAGTGGGGGGGTGACCGACGCCACAACCGATGCCACAACCGATGCCACAACCGATGACACCGCCCCTGCCCGGCCCCACCCCGACACCGCGCGGGTCCACGCCTTCCGTGACGACGCACTCGGGTACGACGACGCCACCGCCCTCGCCGAGCGGGTCCGCGGCGGCGAGGTGTCACCGACCGAGCTCGTCGAGGCCGCCATCGAACGATGCCAGCAGGTGGATCCGGCGCTCGGCGCCCTGGTCTTCACCGCCTTCGACAGGGCCCGCGAGCACGCACGCCGGACCGCGGACTCGCGCCTGTCCTCGCCGTTCGCCGGCGTGCCGTCGGCCTTCAAGGACGCGGTGCAGGTCGAGGGCGCCCCGATGCGGCTCGGCTCGCCCGCCGTCCCCGACTCCCCCGCGTTGCACGACGGCGAGTACGCGCGGGCGTTCCGCGCCACCGGCCTGATCCCGTTGGGCATCACCGCCATGCCCCCGTTCGGCTGGACCGCCGCAACCGAACGGCAGGGTGGCCTGGTGACCCGCAACCCGTGGAACACCGGCCGCACCAGTGGCGGTTCCTCGGGTGGTTCCGCGGCCCTCGTGGCCGCGGGGGCGTTGCCGATCGCCCACGCCAACGACGGCGGGGGGTCGATCCGGATCCCCGCGGCGGTCACCGGGTTGGTCGGGTTCAAGCCGAGCCGGGGTAGGCACACCGACGAGAAGTTCTCCCGGGGCATGCCGATCCCCATCGTGTCGCAGTCGGTGGTCTCCCGGTCCGTCCGGGACACCGCCACGTTCCTCACCGCGTTCGAGGCGAGCCACCTCCCGGTCGGCGTCCCCCCGGTGGGCCCCGTCGCCCCCGTCCCGGCACGGCGCCTGCGCATCGGGCTCGTGGAGCAGAGCCCGGCGGGCGGTGCGACCGATGCCGCGACCCTGGCGGTCCTCCGCGAGACCGCCAGCCGGCTGGCCGAACTGGGCCACGAGGTGGTGCCGACCGAGGCGCCCGTCCCGACGGGGTTCCGGGACGATTTCATCGCCTACTGGGGGCTGCTCGCGCTAAGCACGTCATCGTCCGGGCGCAGGCTCTTCGACCCCGATTTCGACCCCGCCGAGCTCGACCCCTTCACGGTCGGGCTCGCTCGGATGGCCCGACGGAACATCGCCTCGCTTCCCCTGCACCTACTGCGGTTGGCGAGGACCCGGCGGCAGTTCGACGCCCGGTTCGGCGACATCGACGTGTACATCAACCCGGTGGTCGCCCACGAGACCCCGGAGGTCGGGTACCTGGACGCGGACCTGCCGTTCGAGACCCACCTCGAGCGGGTCTCCAACTGGGTCACCTTCACCCCGCTGCAGAACATCGCGGGGTCGCCGGCCGTCTCGCTGCCCACCGGACACGCGCCGGACGGGATGCCCGTCGGCGTGCACTTCTCCGCCCGCAGGGGGCAGGACCGGCTCCTGCTGGAGCTGGCCTCGGAGTACGAGGCCGCCCATCCGTTCGCCCGGATCTGGGAGTGAGGCTCACTCCCCCAGCAGCTGGGTGACGCGCGGCCCGACCCGCTGACGCAGGATCACCTCGGTGCGGGTGCGCAGGACGCCGGGCGTGGAGATGATGGCGCTGAACACCTCCTCGAGGTGGGCGTGGTCCCGCGCGACGACCCGGCAGACGACGTCGAACTCGCCGGCGATGCTCACCACCTCGAGCACCTCGCGCACCTGCGCCAGCCCCGCACACGTCTCGTCGAGCCTGGCCTGCGCCACCTGGATGTGGACGAGCGCGCCCAGCGGATACCCGAGGGCGGCGGGATCGAGGCTCGGCGCCCAGGAGGCGAGGACGCCGCGCGCCTCCAGCTTGTCGAGCCGGGCCTGGGCGGTGCCCCTGGCCACCCCGAGTCGTCGCGAGAACTCGCGGACCCCGACGCGCGGGTCGGACAGGACGATGTCGAGGAGCCGCCGGTCGGTGTCGTCCAGGTTGGGTGATGGGTCCATGTGTCCACGGTATACGACGACGAGGTGGACAGCTGGTCCAGCCGGCGCCCGTTCTGGGCCCTCCGAATGTACAGAGTGACCGGTCTTCGAATGGCCGCGTGACGCGCCTCACAGTTCGTCCTAGCCTGGGGGGACATCGTTCGTCTCGCGAAGGCCAGGTGTTGATCATGACCTCTCTCCTCCACCCCACGGACGGCACGCATGACGACCTGCCGCGGACCGGGCGGGCGGACGCCGGATCGTTCTCCCTCTCCGATCGATACACGCGCGAGAGCGGCACGGTCTTCCTCTCCGGGATCCAGGCACTGGTCCGGACGGTCCGCGACCGGGCGCGGCTCGACCGCAGGCAGAATCTGCTCACCGCGAGCCTGGTCAGCGGCTACGAGGGATCGCCGCTCGCGGGCTACGACCTCGAACTGGCCAGGCGTCGAGAGTTCCTCGAACCGTTCGACATCGTGCACCGCCCCGCCCTCAACGAGGAGGCGGGCGCCACGGCGGTGATGGGGTCCCAGCTCGCCCGGCGCACGGGCACCCTGCGCTCCACCGCCAACACCGGCGGCGCCGCCCTCCAGGGGGTCGTGGGGTACTGGTACGGCAAGGCGCCCGGCCTGGACCGTGCCACCGACGCGTTGCGGCACGCCAACCTGATCGGTACCGATCCCACCGGCGGCGCGGTGGTGCTGGTCGGCGACGATCCCGGCGCCAAGTCCTCCACCGTGCCGTGCGCGTCCGAGTTGGCGCTCGCGGACCTGTACATGCCGACGCTCTACCCCGCGGACCCGCAGGACGTCCTGGACTTCGGCGTCCACGCGGCGATCCTGTCCCGGGTCTCCGGTCTGTGGTCCGCGATGAAGATCTCGGCGCACGTCGCGGACGCCTCGGCGACCGCCCTCGTCGATCCCGACCGGATCCTGCCCGTGTACGGCGACCTCGGGACGAGCCCGCACGTGCCGTCCGGTCGGCTCCTGGGGGCCGGCCTCATGGAGCTCGAGCAGAACCAGCTCACCATCCGTCTCCCCCGTGCGCTGGAGTACGCCCGCCTCAACCGTCTCAACCGGATCGTGCAGTCGACCCCCGACGACCGGATCGGCGTCGTCGCGGCCGGCAAGACCTACCTGGACGTCCGCGAGTCACTGCGCCGCCTCGGGATCGGCGACGACGAGCTGGGCCGCCGCGGGATCCGCATCCTCAAACTGGGCATGATCTACCCCCTGGAGCGCACGATCCTCGACGAGTTCATGTCCGGTCTCGACGAGGTGATCGTGGTGGAGGAGAAGCGCGACTTCATCGAGACCATGATCCGGGACATCCAGTTCCGCAAGCCCGGGGTGGCGAACGTGGTCGGCAAGGCGCACGAGGACGGGTCCACCCTGTTCAGCCGGTTCGGCGAGCTCGACGTCGATTCCGTCACCCGCGGCCTGGCGCAGCGTCTCGGCCCGGTCCACGGAATCGAATCGGCTCGGGCCTGGCTCGACGGCCCGGGACGCGGACGCTCCCGGATCGCGCTTCCGCTCGCCACGAGCCGCACCCCGTACTTCTGCTCGGGGTGCCCCCACAACAGCTCGACCAAGGTCGCCGACGGCACGCTCGTCGGCGGGGGCATCGGCTGTCACGCGATGGTGCTCATGATGGACGAGGAGCAGGTCGGCCACGTCACCGGAGTCACCCAGATGGGCGGCGAGGGGATCCAGTGGACCGGGATGGCGCCGTTCCTCACCGAGCGGCACATGGTGCAGAACGTCGGCGACGGCACCTTCATGCACTCGGCCTCCCTGGCACTCCGGGCCGCCGTGGCCTCCGGCGACAACATCACCTACAAGCTCCTCTACAACGGGACGGTGGCGATGACCGGCGGTCAGGACCCGGTCGGCGAGATGACCCTGCCCGAGATCCTCCGGCTCCTGCAGGCCGAGAAGGTCGCGAGGATCGTCGTCACCACCGACGACGTCAGGGCGACCCGGTCCCGGGGCCTGCCGAGGGGAGTGGAGGTCCGCGACCGGGTGGACACCCTCGAGGTGCAGCGGGAACTCGCGGCCGTCCCGGGGGTCACGGTTCTCGTGCACGACCAGTACTGCGCGGCCGAGAAGCGCCGCCACCGCAAGCGTGGCACCTATCCCACGCCGGACGAGCGGGTGGTGATCAACGAGCGCATCTGCGAGGGATGCGGGGACTGCGGCCGGAAGTCCAACTGCCTGTCGGTCCATCCGGTGGAGACCGAGTTCGGTCGGAAGACGCAGATCGACCAGTCCACCTGCAACTTCGACTTCTCGTGCCTGGAGGGTGACTGCCCCGCGTTCGTCACCGTCGTCCCCGGTGAGAAGTCCCGGCGGGTGACGTCCGCGCCTGCCCTGGCGGCCGACGCGATCCCGGAACCGGCCCGCGCCGGGGTCGCGCCCGACCGCGGTTTCTCCCTGCGGCTGACCGGGATCGGCGGCACCGGCATCGTCACCGTCTCGGCGATCCTCGCCACCGCGGCCGTCCTCGACGGCCACTCGGCGCGCACCCTGGACATGACCGGGCTCGCCCAGAAGGGCGGCGCGGTGGTCTCCGACGTCCGCGTGACCCGCACGCCGACCGAACAGCCCCCGAAGATCGGGGCCGGCGACTGCGACCTCTACCTGTGCTGTGACGGCCTGGTCGGCGCGGACAGCACCCACCTGAAGGTGGCCGCTCCCGATCGCACCACGGCGGTGGTGTCCACCACTCAGATACCCACCGGGAAGATGGTGATCGACACCTCCGAGCACTACCCGACCACCTCGGACATCCAGGCGATCATCGACCCGACCACCTCGCGCGGGCTGTACCTCGACCCGGGGGCGCTCACCGAGCAGCTCTTCGGGTCCACCCAGACCGCCAACATGCTCATGGTCGGGGCGGCGTACCAGAGCGGGGCCCTGCCGATCTCGGCGCAGTCGATCGAGCGGGCGATCGAGCTCAACGGGGTGGCCGTCGACGCTAACCTGCAGGCCTTCCGTCGCGGCCGGCAGGCGGTCGCCGAGCCGAGCGCCCTCGCGGCGTTGGCGGCCGGGTTGCACCGCCCGGCCGGAACGGCCACGGCGGGCCGGCACGTGCCCTCCCCCGCGGCGGAGCGATTGCTGACCCACCTCGACGCCGACGCCTCCGACGAGCTCCGCGACGTGGTCGCGCTCCGGGTCGACGAACTGATCGGCTACCAGGACGAGGCGTACGCGGCCGACTACGTCCGGCGCGTGGAGGAGGTCCGCGCTGCCGAGGCCGGCGTCCCCGAGCAGCTCAGCCTCGCCGTGGCCCGCAACCTGTTCAAGGTGATGGCCTACAAGGACGAGTACGAGGTCGCCCGCCTGGCCGTGGATCCACAGTTCGCGACGCAGCTCGACGAGGACTGGGGCGAGGGGGCGGTGGCCAGACTGAAGTTGCATCCCCCGGCGCTGCGCGCGATGGGAATGAAGAAGAAGATCTCGATCGGCCCGCGGGCCATGCCGGCGATGAAGGCGTTGGCCCGGATGAAGCGACTGCGCGGCACGCGGATGGACCTCTTCGGCTACGCGGAGGTCCGCCGCGTCGAGCGTGAGCTGCTGGCTGGGTACCGGGATCTCGTCGCCGACCTGGCCTCGGAGTTGCGGCGCGCGGGCCCGGTGGGCAAGGACGCCACCTGGCTGGCGACCGCGGTGGCGCTCGCGGAGCTACCGGACATGGTCCGCGGCTACGAGCACGTCAAGCTCGCGAACGTCGAGCGGTACCGGGAGGAGATGGCCCGCCTCCGGTCCGCCCTCACCTGATCGGCGAACCCCCTGATTCAGCCCGCGCAATTCAGCCCACCTGATTCGGCCCACCTGATACAGCCCACCCAGACGATCCGCCCTCCGGAATCCGGTCCGCCCCCGGGGCCCCGAGGGCGGATCGTGATCGAAAGCGCGAGTCGATCTGCGCGAGCGAACCGAGGGGCAGATCAGCACCCGGGCAGGCGCTCAGGACCGCAGCGCGGCCGAGGCCATCGCCGTGAGCACGCGCCGAAGGTCGGCCTCGGCCATGGCCGGCAGCCGGGGGCTGGAGTTGAGGAGCCCGAACACAGCGTGGACGTGGGCCCGCGCCTCGATCGACGAGAGCTCGGGACGCACCCGCACCAGGGCGTCCACCCACAACTGCGCGTATTCCCGCTGCAGGGTGCGCACCTCGTGCCGGGGAGCGGCCGGCAGGGAACCGAGGTCACGGAACTGCACGCTGATGAGATCGGGCTCCGTGGCGACGAAGTCCACGTGCACCCCGAGCAGGGCATCGAGCACGTCCGCCGGCTCGCCGGCCCGCTCGACCGCCGCCCGCCCACCGTCCCGCAGGCGACGGGAGATGTCGAGCAGCATCTCGGCCAGTACGTCCTCCTTGGAGGTGAAGTACCGGTACATGCCGGGCCCGGAGATCCCGACCTCGGCGCCGATGTCGTCCAGCCGCACGGCGTGGAACCCGCGCCGGGCCATGAGGCGGGCGGCGGCCACGAGGATCTCGTCGCGGCGCCGTGCCTTGGCCCGGGCGCGCGGGGTCAGCGGGGCCGCGGCGTCCTGCTGCTCGCCCACCCCGCTGCCCGCGGCCCCGGTCCCGGTCATGTCAGTGCCATCTCGGACGTGCCGTCTCAGTGGAAGAAGTGCCGGGCGCCGGTGAAGTACATGGTGATCCCCGCCTTCTCCGCGGCCTCGATCACCTCGGCGTCGCGGACGGAGCCGCCGGGCTGGACCACCGCGCGCACGCCCGCCTCGGCGAGCACCTCGAGCCCGTCCGCGAAGGGGAAGAACGCGTCCGACGCGGCGACCGACCCGGTGACCCGCTCCCCCGCGCGCTGCACGGCGAGCCGGGCGGAGTCGACGCGGTTGACCTGGCCCATGCCCACGCCCACGGTGGCGCCGGACTGCGCGAGCAGGATGGCGTTGGACTTGACCGCACGGCACGCGCGCCACGCGAACAGCAGGTCGCGCAGGGTCTGCTCGTCGGCGTCGTCGCCGCACGCCTTGGTCCAGCCGGCGACCACGTCACCGTCGGCGTCGAGCGAGTCACGCTGCTGGACCAGCACGCCGCCGGAGATCTGCTTGCGCTCGAACTCGCCCTCGGCGGGCGTCTGCGCGGAGAGGATGCGGATGTTCTTCTTGCGCTGCAGGATCTCCACGGCACCGTCCGCGTAGGACGGGGCGATGATCACCTCGGTGAAGATCTCGGCGACCTGCTCGGCCATCTCCACCGTGACCTCGCGGTTGGCGGCGATCACGCCACCGAACGCGCTGACGGGGTCGCACTCGTGCGCGGCGCGGTGGGCGGCCGCGATGTCGGCGTCGATCGCGATGCCGCACGGGTTGGCGTGCTTGATGATCGCGACGCACGGCTCGGCGTGGTCGAAGGCGGAGCGCCACGCGGCGTCGCCGTCGACGTAGTTGTTGTAGCTCATCTCCTTGCCGTGCAACTGGGTGGCCTGGGCGAGGCCGGGCGCGGCGGCAGCGTCGGTGTAGAGGGCGGCGCTCTGGTGCGGGTTCTCGCCGTAGCGCAGGGTGGCGGCGAGGTCGAGGCTCTGCCCCTGCCACACCGGGAACGCCTCCGCGCCCTCATCGGTCGGCTCCGCGGTCTGTGCGGTCATCCACGTGGCCACGGCGACGTCGTAGGCCCCGGTGTGGCGGAACGCGGCGGCGGCCAGGCTGCGGCGCTTCTCGAGGGTGAACCCACCGGCCGCGACGGCCTCGAGCGCCTCGCCGTATCCGGCGGGGTCGACGAGCACAGCCACCGACGGGTGGTTCTTCGCGGCCGCGCGGACCATCGACGGTCCGCCGATGTCGATCTGCTCGACGCAGGCGTCGTAATCGGCGCCGGAGGCGACGGTGTCGGTGAAGGGATAGAGGTTGACGACGACGAGCTCGAACGGTTGCACACCGAGGTCGGCGATCTGCTCGAGATGCTCGGGCTTGCGGGTGTCCGCGAGGATGCCGGCGTGAACCCGCGGGTGCAGGGTCTTGACGCGGCCTTCGAGGCATTCCGGGAACCCGGTCAGCGCGTCGACGGGCGTCACGGCGACCCCGGCGTCGGCGATACGCTGCGCGGTCGAGCCGGTGGAGACGATCTCGACCCCGGCGTCGGCGAGCCCCCGGGCGAGCTCGGTGAGCCCGGTCTTGTCGTAGACGCTGATGAGTGCGCGGCGGACGGGCCTGCGGGAATCGGTCACGTTAGGTGCACCTTTCGACCTTCGATGTGGAGTCGGCCACGGGCGGCGGCCGCGAGGACGTCGACGAGCATCTCGCGCTCGACGACCTTGATGCGTTCATGGAGGGTGGCCTCGGTGTCGTCCGGGTGGACGTCGACGGCACGCTGGGCGATCACGGGTCCGGTGTCGACGCCGGCGTCGACCAGGTGGACGGTGCTGCCGGTGACGGTCACCCCGTAGGCGAGCGCGTCGCGCACCGCATGGGCGCCGGGGAACGACGGCAGTAACGCCGGGTGGGTGTTGAGTACGCGACCGTCGAACCGTCCGAGGAACGCGGCGCCGAGGATGCGCATGAAGCCCGCCGAGACCACCCAGTCGGGATCGAACCCGCTCACCACGTCGGCGAGGGCGCGGTCCCAGTCGGCGCGGTCGGTGTGGTCGCCGGGCCGGACGACGGCCGTCGGGAGGTCGGCGCGGCCAGCCCTGGCGACGGCCTCGCAGTGGCGGTCGGAGACCAGCGCGACGATGCGGTACGGGCAGCCGGGGGCGTCGGCGGCGTCGAGCACGCTCTGCGCGAGGGTCCCGGAACCGGATGCCATCAGGACGACGCGGCAGCCCCCTGGGGAACCGGCGCTGGGCGAAGAGGCGCTGGGGGTCTCGCTACCGACCACGTCCGGCTCTCCTACCCGTCGATCCTCAGACCCACCGGGAGCGCGGGCCACGGCTGGGAGTCTAGTCGGCCGCCCCTCTGCCCTCGGCAGGCAGACCGGTCGGATCGTCGGAGTCGGACTGTGCATCGCCGGGTTCGGCATCGTCGGCGACCGTGTCCCCACGCCGGGTGTCCTCGGGCTCGCCCTCGTCGAGCCGGACCTCCTCGAACTGATCCTCGGCGGGCTGATCTTCGGTGGGCTGATCTTCTGTGGGCTGGCCTTCGGCGGATTGGCGTTCCGCAGACTGCTCCTCCCCGGACTGGCCTTCCGCGGACCGCGGGTCCTCGACCACCGCCGGCGATGGCGGGACCTCGGTGGCCGTGTCGTCTTCGCCCGGGGCCGGCTCGAGGTCGGACTGTGCGCCGAACTCGGCCTCCGCGATGCTTCCGGAGCCGTCGACCTCGTCGTCGTCGACCGTGTTGTCAGGCTCGTCATCGGCACCGTCCTCGGCGCCGGCGTCACCGCCCCCTGCATCACCGACCCCTGCGTCCCTGACCCGTGCGTCCTCGACCGGGTCCTCGACCACCGGGGCGGTCCCGGCGCGGCGACGACGCCGCTCGAGTTCGCTCTCGGCCCGCTCGCGGCGCCGAGTCAGGCCCGCCAACGACAAGGCGATCGTCGCCGACCCGATGATGCCGAACAGCACCAGGGCCATCGACGCCGCGATGAGCGAGCCCGTCCCGACCATGCCGAGCATCCCCAGCCGGCCGCCCGCGATGACCGGGCTCACCGCGACCACCAGAGCCACGATCCCGGCGGCCAACCACGTCGCCTTGACGGCGTCGCCGGTTGTGCGGAACCAGTGCGCCACCGACCTCGCGAGCCCTGCCGCCACGAACACGGTCACCAGCAACAGGCCCTGCACGACCCAGTGCGGGTTGGTGGTGGGCAGTACGGCCGCCAACGGCACCTCCGGCATCGGCCCCCGGGACACCGCGAACACGCTGTAGGAGGCCTCGCCCAGGTGCGCCTCCCCGCCCACCATGAGCGCGGCCCCGGTCATCACCACGTTGGGCAGGTACGCCACCGAGATGCCCGTGAGTGCGGCCGTGCCCACGACGCCCTTGCCGATCTCCAGGACCGACCCGACCGGCTCCCACGCCATGACCAGTCCGACCAGCACCAGCAGTGTCGCGATGGCCCACGTCGCGGCGACGAACGCGGTGCCCAGGTGGATCCCCCCGCGCACCCACAGCGGAAGGATCTCGCGCAGGTCACGGCGGAAGTACAGCCACACCCCCAGCCCCGAACCCACGATCCCCACACCTGCGGTCCACAGCAACGCCGTCGACAGCGCCGACTCGCGTACCGCGAAATCCGAGGCGGCCGACCCGACCAGCAGCGTCGCCAGACCGGTCAACAGCAGCCCCGCCAGCGTCACACCGGCCACTGCCGCACCCGCCTCGCGCGGGCCCGGCTGCTCGACGTCCGCCAGCACCGCACGGGTCTGTCGGGCCAGGACCGCCACATAGATCAGCGCGGGCAACAACGGCAGGAACCCCAGCTCGACCTGGTCCACGGTCAACGGCACCCGGTTGACCACCAGCCACTCCACCGCGACCACCGCGAACAGCGAGTCGAACCCGTCGGCGGCGAACAGCAGCACCGCCAGGGTGAGCGCCGCCAGCACCAGTACGGAGACGATGACGGGCAGCGCCGCGGCGGCCGCCGTCCACAACAACGAGCGGGCACCCGCGGGCGACCGTCTCGCAGCGGGCCGGATGACGCGTGGGGGACTCACTCTGACAACCGTAGATACCCACCGGCGCGGGGCACCCCCGGCACGCCGCGACCCCCGCCATCCGGGGATGACGGGGGTCGCTGGGTAGTGCGCACTCGCGGTCGCCGGGAGGGCCACCGCGGGTGGATCACATGGCGTCGAGAAGATCCTTGGCCAGCTGCGCGGTCTCGGACGGCGTCTTGCCGACCTTGACGCCCGCGGCCTCGAGGGCCTCCTTCTTGGCCTGCGCGGTGCCCGCGGAGCCGGAGACGATGGCGCCGGCGTGGCCCATCGTCTTGCCCTCGGGGGCCGTGAAGCCGGCCACGTAGCCGACGACCGGCTTGGTGACGTTGGCCTTGATGTAATCGGCCGCGCGCTCCTCGGCGTCGCCGCCGATCTCGCCGATCATGACGATGACCTTGGTCTCCGGGTCGTTCTCGAAGGCCTCGATGCAGTCGATGTGCGTGGTGCCGACGATCGGGTCGCCACCGATGCCGATGGCGGTCGAGAAGCCGTAGTCGGCCAGCTCGTACATCATCTGGTAGGTCAGGGTGCCCGACTTGGACACCAGACCGACCGGGCCCTTGCCCGCGATGTTGGCCGGGGTGATACCGACCAGCGACTCGCCCGGCGTGATGATGCCCGGGCAGTTGGGGCCGATGATGCGCGTCTTGCCGCCCTTGGCGAGGTTGTAGTTCCACGCGGTGGCGGTGTCCAGCACCGGGGCGCCCTCGGTGATGACCACGGCGAGCCCGATCTCCGCGTCCACGGCCTCGATGATCGCGTCCTTGGTGAACGGCGGCGGGACGAACAGAATCGTCGTGTCGGCACCGGTGGCCTCCATGGCCTCCTTCACGGAACCGAACACGGGCAGCTCGACGTCGTTACCGTCGGCGTCCTTGTGGGACACCGTCGTGCCGGCCTTGCGGGCGTTGACGCCGCCGACGATCTGGGTACCGGCCGCGAGCATGCGGGCGGTGTGCTTGCTGCCCTCGCCGCCGGTGATGCCCTGGACGATGACCTTGTTGTCCTTGTTGAGGAAAATCGACATGTGTGTAAGGTCCTCTGCTTCTTACTTGGCGGCCAGCTCGGCGGCCTTGTCGGCGCCGGAGTCCATGTTGTCGGCCAGGGTCACGAGCGGGTGGTTCGCCTCGGCGAGGATCTTGCGACCCTCCTCGACGTTGTTGCCGTCGAGTCGGACCACGAGGGGCTTGTTGGCCTCGTCGCCCAGGATCTCCAGGGCCTTGACGATGCCGTTCGCGACCGCGTCACACGCGGTGATGCCGCCGAAGACGTTGACGAACACGCTCTTGACCTGCTCGTCATTGAGGATGACGTCGAGACCGTTGGCCATGACCTCGGCAGAGGCACCGCCGCCGATGTCGAGGAAGTTGGCGGGCTTGACGCCGCCGTGGTTCTCGCCCGCGTAGGCGACGACGTCGAGGGTCGACATGACCAGACCGGCGCCGTTGCCGATGATGCCGACCTGTCCGTCCAGCTTGACGTAGTTGAGGTCGTTCTCCGCGGCCTTCTGCTCGAGCGGATCCGTGGTGCCCGCGTCGGCGAAGTCGGCGAAGGTCTCCTTGTGACGGAACTCGGCGTTCTCGTCCAGGGTGACCTTGCCGTCGAGGGCGAGGATCTCGTCATTCGGCGTACGGACGAGCGGGTTCACCTCGACCAGCGTGGCGTCCTCGTTGATGAAGACGTCGTACAGCTTGGCGATGGTCACCGCAGCGGCGTCCAGCACCTCCTCCGGCAGGTGGCCGGCCTTCGCGATCTCGCGGGCCTTGGCCTCGTCGACACCGACCGTGGGGTCGATGTTGATCCGGGCGAGGCGGTCCGGGGACTCCTCGGCGACCTGCTCGATCTCGACGCCGCCCTCGACCGAGCACATGGCCAGGTAGTTGCGGTTCGACCGATCGACCAGGAAGGAGATGTAGTACTCCTCCGCGATGTCGCTGGCCTCGGCGACCAGCAGGTTCTTGACGATGTGGCCCTTGATGTCCAGGCCCAGGATGTCCTCGGCCCGGGCGCGGGCCTCCTTGGCATCCTCCGCCAGCTTCACGCCGCCGGCCTTGCCACGGCCTCCGACCTTGACCTGCGCCTTGACGACGACAGGCTTGCCGATCTCGGCCGCAACCTTCTCGGCCTCTTCCGCGGTGTCCGCGACGCGCCCCGGGGTGGTGGGCACGTCATGCTTCGCGAAAAGAGCCTTTGCCTGGTATTCAAAGAGATCCATCAGCTCACCATCTTGACGTGGGTAGATTCGCCCGGCCCTGTTGAAAGCCGAGTCCTGCCTCATCCTAGGCGCGTGGTGTGTCCCCCGTCGCACACTGGGGGTAGCTGTGTGTAGTGGATCACACCGGACGGCAGTCCGAACCGTCACACCCCACACATGGGCACCCCGGAGCCCCTCGGGCACCACGAGTCACACCGGTGTGACGCACCCCTCCCTCACGCGCCGCCGACAACCTTGCGGCACCGTTGCCGATCCGTTACGTTGGACGACGTTCATCACGAAAAGATCACGGCGCGAACGCAGAGGGGAAACGACACGGTGCAGAAGTCGCAATTCGAGGAAGCCGCGACTCCCGTCGTCATCCCCCCTGCCGGTGCGCACCGGGTCGGCCGTCACCGGATGCCCGCGCCGCCGCACGCACTGCGCGGTCGCGCAGCCGTCCTGGCCGTCGCGGCCGGCGCCGCGGTGACCGCGGCTTCGGCCGGCTCCGCCATGAGCGACACGAGCACCCACTCGGCCGAGGCCGGGGACATCGCCCTGCTCGCCAACGGGGAGCCCGCCCCCGCCACCTCCGCGCCCGGTGCACCGTCGACCTCGGCGCCGGCGACGCCCTCGGCCCCGGCGCCGGTCGTCCTGCCGGCCGCTGCCGACGGCTCGTCCACCGATGACATCAGCTCGACGATGCTGTACGCGGGCACCGAGATCAACGCCCAGCGCGAGATCGCCGAGGAGCAGGCGCGACGGCCG
Organism: Dietzia sp. IBK-p2-15D; assembly: GCF_057773105.1. Classification (NCBI taxonomy): domain Bacteria; kingdom Bacillati; phylum Actinomycetota; class Actinomycetes; order Mycobacteriales; family Dietziaceae; genus Dietzia; species Dietzia sp. IBK-p2-15D. The sequence goes on along the minus strand of NZ_JBYMTK010000005.1, from coordinate 8,300 downwards.
AAGGTCGTCATCCCCGCGATCGGCGCGTTCACCTCCCCCTACGCGATGCGGTGGGGCGTGATGCACTCGGGCATCGACATCGCCAACGTCAACGGCACGCCCATCCTGGCTGCCACGGACGGCGTCGTGGTCGACGCGGGCCCCGCCCAGGGCTACGGCAACTGGGTTCGGATCATGTCCGACGACGGCACCATGACGGTCTACGGCCACATGGAGACCGTCGACGTCCAGAAGGGCCAGCGCGTCTACGCCGGTCAGAAGATCGCCGGTATGGGCAACCTCGGTTTCTCGACCGGCACCCACCTGCACTTCGAGGTGCTCGTCAACGACGGCCAGCAGCACGTCGATCCCGTCATCTGGCTGGCCGAGCACGGTCTCGACGTGCTCGCGGGCAGCGTCGCCTCCGCCTTCGGTAGCTGACAGTTCGACCTGTTCCGGCCGGGCCCACTCGATAGTTCGAGAGGCCCGGCCCCGGCGGCGCCATGACGCCCCTGCCCTAGAGCTTCTGCATGGGGACGCCCCCGATGAGCATCAGCCGGACCTTGCCCGACGCACCGAAGTCGATCGTCGCAGTGGCCCGCGGCCCGCTGCCGTCGCAGGACAACACCTTGCCGAGTCCGTACTTGTCATGGGTGACCCGGTCCCCCGGCGCCAGCTCGAGCGCGGGCGCGGACGCCTTCGCGCGGGGGATCCCGGACGACCGTCCACTCGCGGACCCGGCTCCACCTGAGCCGTACCCGCCCGAACCGTAGCCGCCCGAGCCGCCTCCGAAGCGGCGGCGCGGGACGTACGAGTCGTCATCCCCGAATCCGCCACCACCGGCCGGCTCCTCGCGCTGCCACTCGATCGCCTCGGTGGGGATCTCCTCGAGGAACCGCGATCCGGGATTCGTCATGGGCTGCCCCCACGACGAGCGCATCATCGCGCGGGTCAGGTACAGGCGCTTACGGGCGCGGGTGATCCCCACGTAGGCGAGCCTGCGCTCCTCGGACAGCTCCGCCGGGTCGCCCAACGCCCGCATGTGAGGGAACAGGCCGTCCTCCATGCCGATGAGGAACACCACCGGGAACTCCAGCCCCTTGGCGGTGTGCAGGGTCATGAGAGTGACCTGTCCCTGATCCTCGTCCGGGATCTGGTCGGCGTCGGCGACCAACGAGACCCGCTCGAGGAACGCCGCCAGCGACCCGGGCTCCGCCAGACCCTCGTCCAACTGGGCATCCGCCTGGTCGGGCACCGCACCCGCGGCGTCCCCGGCGTCCTCGATCCCGAAGCCCTGTTCCCGCGCGGAACGTTGCAGTGCGGCCTCCGAGGAGAACTCCCGGCCCACGCCGACGAGCTCGTTGAGGTTGTCCAGGCGGGCGGCGTCCTGCGGATCGTTGGACGCCTCCAGCTCGGCGCGGTAGCCGGTGCTCTCCAGCACGGCCTCCACCAGTGCCCCGACATCGGGCGCCGAGTCCTCCCCGGCGGCGTGACCGCTGCCGTCCAGCCGCCCCCGCAGGTCGTCGAGCATCTGCACGAACCCGGCGATCGCCTTGACCGACCTCGTCGGCAGCAGCGACACCTTTCCCTCAGCCGCGTCCCGCAACGCGCGGCCGAACCCGATCCCCCGCTGCTCGGCGTGGACCACCACGCACGCCTCGGCACGATCCCCGATCCCTCGTCGGGGGGTGTTGAGGATCCGGCGCAGCGCCACGGTGTCGTCCGGGTTACCCAGCACCTTGAGGTAGGCGACGATGTCGCGCACCTCCTTGCGCTCGTAGAACCGGGTGCCGCCCACGACCTTGTAGGGCAGGCCCAGTCGGACGAACACGTCCTCGACCACGCGGGAGGAGTTGTTGGTCCGGTAGAACACGGCCATGTCGGAGTAGGAGGCCTCACCCGAGTCGACCAGCCTGTCGATCTCCCCGGCGATGAACCTCGCCTCGTCGTGCTCGTTGTCCGCCACGTAGCCGACCAGCAGCTCACCCGCACCCTCGGAGGTCCACAGGTTCTTCTCCCGGCGGCCCGGGTTGCGCGAGATCACGGCGTTGGCGGCCGTGAGGATGGTCTGCGTGGAACGGTAGTTCTGCTCCAACAGGATGGAACGTGCATCGGGGTAGTCGTGCTCGAAGTCCTCGATGTTCCTGATCGTGGCCCCGCGGAACGCGTAGATCGACTGGTCGGCGTCACCGACCACGCAGAGTTCGGCCGGGGGGACGCCCACCTCGTCGTCGTCGTTCCCGGCCGCCCCGCCGACGAGCGTGCGCACCAGGACGTACTGGGCGTGGTTGGTGTCCTGGTACTCGTCCACCATGACGTGACGGAACCGCCGCCGGTAGTACGCCGAGACCTCGGGGTGGGCACGCAGCAGCGCGACCGTCTCCCCGATCAGATCGTCGAAATCGAAGGCGTTGGCCGCCTGCAACCTCGACTGGTACTCCGTGTAGACGGCCGCGACGGTCTGCCCGGTGCGGTCGGAGTCCTCCATCGCCCGGTCCATCGCCTCGGACGGCTCGCGCAACTCGTTCTTGTGGTTGGAGATGGCCGTGGCCAGCATCCGGGGGGTGAACTTCTTGACCTCGAGCTGCTGCTCCTTGGCGATCATCCCCAGCAGCCGCCGGGAGTCGTCCGAGTCGTAGATCGTGAAGTTCGAGTTCCGCGTCCCGAGCAGCGCGGACTGGGCGCGAAGGATCCGCACACAGATCGAGTGGAACGTCGCCACCCACATCCGCTCGGCGTGCGGGCCGACCAGTGTGGCGACCCTCTCGCGCATCTCGGCGGCGGCCTTGTTGGTGAACGTGATGGCCAGGATCTGCCCCGGGTGCGCGCCACCCTCGGCCAGCAGGTACGCGATCCGCCGCGTGAGCACGCTGGTCTTGCCCGAGCCCGCGCCGGCCACGATCAACAACGGGCCGCCGCGGTGTGTGACCGCGGCGGCCTGCTGTGGGTTGAGCCCGTCGAGGAGGAGCGAGTGGGGCGTGGTCGGTCGGGCGGAAGCGTGTGCGGTGTCGGTCATCGTGGGTCCAATCTACCCACTCGGTCCGACACCCCGGGCTCAGCGTTGACCGGCCCCCGTGAACTCCTTCACCTGGGACGCCGTGGCGGTCAGACCGGGGTCGTTGTCCAGGTAGTGGCGCGTCTCGCGGACGATGAGGCCGGAGAGGACCAGGAGGCCGATGAGGTTGGGGATGGCCATGAGGCCGTTCATGACGTCGGCGAAGTTCCACACCACCTCGAGCTCGGTGACCGCCCCCACGAACACCACGCAGGTGAACACCATGCGGTACGGGATGACGCCGCGCGCGCCCACGAGCCGCTCCATACAGCGCTCGCCGTAGTACGACCAGCCGAGGATGGTGGAGAAGGCGAAGAACGCGATGGACACCGCCACCAGCTTGTCGCCCTCGGGGAAGGCGGAACCGAAGGCGTCGGCGGTCATCGTCCCGGCGCTGTCGCTGCCCTCCTGCCACACACCCGTGGTCACCAGCACCAGACCGGTGAACGTCACGACGATGATGGTGTCGATGAACGTCTGGGTCATCGACACCAGGCCCTGCCGGGTGGGGTGGGTGGTCTTGGCCGCCGCCGCCGCGATGGCGGCGGATCCCATACCGGACTCGTTGGAGAAGATGCCGCGGGCGACACCCATCTGGATGGCGTAGAGGATCGCCGAGCCGACGAAGCCGCCGACCGCCGAGGTGCCGGTGAAGGCATCCGAGAAGATCTGACCGAACGCCGACGGGATCTGGCCGGCGTTGACCACGAGCACGACGGTCCCGCCGACGAGGTAGAGCACGATCATCAGCGGCACGAACCCGGCGGTGACGCGGCCGATCGCCTTGATTCCGCCGAGGAGGACCGCGCCGGTGAGGACGAACATCACGATGCCGGTGGTGACGTGCGGGACGCCGAACGAGTTGTCCAACTGGGTGGCCACCGCGTTGCCCTGGGTCATGTTGCCGATGCCGAAGCTGGCCAGGACGGCGAACACCGCGAACACGATGGACAGGACGAGGCCGATCCTGCCGCCGGTGCGCCCGAAGAGTTCCGCGAACCCCCGGTGCAGGTAGTACTGCGGGCCGCCGGACTGCTCGCCGCGGGCGTCGGTGACGCGGAAGCGCACACCGAGGAACGCCTCGGAGTACTTGGACGCCATGCCGACGAGCGCGGTGATCCACATCCAGAAGAGGGCACCCGGTCCGCCCAGCGCGATGGCCGTGGCGACACCGACGATGTTGCCCACGCCGACGGTCGCGGCCAGGGCGGTGGTCAACGCCTGGTACTGCGAGATGTCACCCTCGCCGCCGTCGTCCTTCCGTTTCAGCAGCCCCAGCCTGAGGGCGGGGACCAGCTTGCGGAACTGCAGCATCCGCAGCCGGATCGTCAGGAACAGGCCGGTGCCCAGCAGCAGCGGGATGAGGACGAACGGTCCCCAGATCACCGATCCGATGTCGGCGAGAAACGTGTTGATATCTTCCACGGGCGGAAACATTAGACGGTCATTCGTCCGGTTCGGGGCGCAGTGGGATAATTCGGTCATGAGCATCGATCCCGCCGGCACCGACGACCCGCTGTCAGAGTCCGAAATCCAGGAACTGCGATTGGAGATCGACCGCCTGGACGCCGAGATCCTCGATGCGATCGTCCGCCGCAGCGAGATCTCCAAGCGCATCGGCCGCACCCGCATGAAGTCGGGCGGCACGAAGCTCGTCCACACCCGGGAGCTCAAGGTCTACGAGCGGTTCTCCTCGCTCGGCGAGGAAGGGCAGACCCTCGCCGGCATGCTGCTGCGTCTCGGCCGGGGCCGCCTGGGCTACTAGCTGTACTGACAACCAGGGCCCCGGCTACTCTTCCGGCCCGACCCTGCCCGCCGTGGACGCGAAGCCCAGCCAGGTGTGGTGATTGTTCGCCCAGCACCACCCCACCTTGGGTGCGCCCTTGTTCGCTTTGCCATCGCGGCCGGTCCCGCCACTGATCCACAGTGCGGGCGTCCGCGAGTCCAGCCCGCCGCCCTTCTTGGGTTTGCGTGAGCCGATGCACATGAAGCACTTCCCGGGCTCCAGTAGGTCGGGGCGCTGAAGCAGCCAGCTGATCCCCTCGGAGACGGTGAGCGGGGTACGACCCCGGGCGTCCATCTCGGTGTGGGCGTCGGTGGGCGTCCAGTCCAGCATGTCGTCGTCGCGTGTCACGTCCCCCACCAGGTATAACGGGGCGTCCGGGACGTGGACGTCGTCGGTGGGCACGAACTCGGCCAGGTCGGTCATGTCGACGACGACGAAGCCCGCCTTACCGTGGCGGCGCATGAGGGTGGCCAGTCGCGCGGTGGGCACCAGGGACGGGTGGACGGCCAGCACGGACCCGCCACCGCCTTCGCTGTCACCGGGTCCGGCAGGCAGGGCGCGGGCGTGGGCCCGCAGTTGGTCGGCCGTGATTCCGGCGAGCTCGGGCACGCCGAGCTCGATGAGTCGCTCGGCCTGGCGGGCGATGGGGGCGTCGGGAGGAACTACGGGGGTCACATCGCCGGAACGGCCCGCGGCCCGCCGTTATTCCCGGTTAGCCTCGAAGCCATGACCGACATCAGCACGACGAAGCAGTGGATAGCGGTGGAGAACCTGGTTCCGTCGATCGGCGAGGTGTCTCTGCGGGAGCTGTTCGACGCCGACCCGGACCGCGGCCGCCGGATGTCGGTCACCGCGGGCGATCTGCACGTGGACCTGTCCAAACATCTGGTCACCGACGAGATCCTGTCCGCCCTGCTCGAACTCGCCCACGCCGCCCGGCTGCCGGCGCAGCGGGCCGCGATGTTCCGGGGCGACCGCATCAACACGACCGAGGATCGCGCGGTTCTCCACACTGCGCTCCGTCTTCCGCCCGATGCCGAACTCGTCGTCGACGACCGGAACGTGGTGGCCGACGTCCACGCGGTACTCACACGCATGGCCGACTTCTCCGACCGCGTCCGCTCCGGCGAGTGGACCGGACACACGGGCGAGCGGATCGACACGGTGCTCAACATTGGCATCGGGGGCTCCGACCTTGGCCCGGTGATGGTCGACAGCGCCCTGCGGCAGTTCCGGACGGCCGGCATCAGCGCCAGGTACGTCTCCAACGTCGACCCCGCCGACCTCTCGGCCACCCTCGCGGAGATCAACCCGGCAACCACCCTGGTGGTGGTGGCCTCCAAGACGTTCACCACGCAGGAGACCATGGCCAACGCGCACGCGGCGCGTCGGCACTTCGTGGAGGCCCTCGGCTCCGAGGACGCGATCGCCTCGCACTTCGTAGCCGTCTCCACCGCCGCCGAGAAGGTCGCCGACTTCGGCATCGCGGCGGACAAGATGTTCGAGTTCTGGGACTGGGTCGGTGGACGATATTCCGTCTCCTCCGCCATCGGGCTGTCGGTGATGATCACGGTGGGGCCACCGGCGTTCATCGAACTGCTCGAGGGCTTCCACACGATGGACGAGCACTTCGCCACCGAGGCGCCCGAGCACAACGCACCGGTCCTCATGGCGCTGCTGGGGATCTGGTACACGTGCTTCCTCGGGTCGCAGTCCAAGGCCGTGATCCCCTACGCCCAGGACCTCCGACGGTTCCCGGCCTACCTGCAGCAGCTGACCATGGAGTCGCTCGGCAAGTCGGTCCGGCTCGACGGCTCCGATGTCACCTACCCCACCGGCGAGGTCTACTGGGGCGAGCCCGGCACCAACGGCCAGCACGCGTTCTTCCAGCTCCTCCACCAGGGCACCCAGCTGGTTCCCGTCGATTTCATCGGGATCGCCCGCCCGGGCACGGACCTGGACGCCCACCCCACCGACGGGTCGGACGCGGTGTCCATGCACGACCTGCTCATGGCCAACCTGTTCGCGCAGTCGCGGGTCCTGGCGTTCGGCAAGACCGAGGAGGAGGTCCTCGCCGACGGCGTCGACCCGACCCTCGCGCCGCACAAGGTCATGCCCGGGAACCGGCCGTCCACCACGATCCTCGCGCCGTCCCTCTCGCCGGGCGTCCTCGGCCAGCTCATCGCCCTGTACGAGCACATCGTGTTCACCCAGGCCGCGGTCCTCGGCATCAACGCGTTCGACCAGTGGGGCGTCGAGCTGGGCAAGGCCCAGGCCGGCGAGTTGCTGGGCGCGCTCACCGCCGACACCCACCCAGGCCCCACCTTCGATTCCTCCACGGACTCCCTGGTCGAGATCTACCGCGAGGCACGCGGCCGGCGCTGAGTACGGGCCCTCTCCCCCTCGCGCGGGGCGCGCCACCGTGCGATTCTTGAGCATGGCCACGATCTACTGCACCGCGACGAGCCTCGACGGGTACATCGCCGACGACGACGAAAGCCTCTCCTGGCTGTTCGCCACTCCCGGAGGCGCCGCGCCGGGGTCGACTACCGGGGCCGATGACGAGTCGGTGCCCGAGCTCCACTTCGACCGGTTCTTCGCCGGCGTCGGCTCGATCGTCTGCGGTGCGAACACCTTCGAGTGGGTCCGCCGGGATCTCACCAAGGACGGCCAACCGTTCGTCTGGCCGTACTCACAGCCCACCTGGGTCGTCACCCACCGGGACCTCGACCCCGTCGACGGCGTGGAGTTCTTCGCCGGCGATGTCGCCGACCTGCACCCCCGCCTCGTCGAGGCCGCGGCAGGGCGGGACGTCTGGGTGGTCGGCGGAGGCGACCTCGCCGGCCAGTTCGCCGATCTCTGCCTGCTCGACCGGGTGTGGATCCACCAGTGCGCGGTCGTCCTCGGCTCCGGCCGCCCCCTGCTCCCCCGTCGGCTCCGCCTCTACCGTCGTCAACTCGACACCGACGGGCAGTTCACCGCCATGCTCTTCGACGTCGTCGGCCCGGAACCGCGCGATTCGGCCTAGCTGCTCGACCCCCGGTGCGCCCCCGGTGCTCCCCCGGTGCGCCGGGGGAAAACCCTTGCCTAGTCGAATGTGTGTGCGTATTATAGAACACAGATTCGACACCGGGTAGGCGGCGCACGGTCAGGGGGTGGGGCACATGGGCGGTAACGCAGACCGTTCGTCCGGCGGCTCGTTCCCGTCCGGTGGTTCGTCGTCGCCGGGCGGCAGTGCGGCCGGCGCCTCCTCGTCTTCCGCCTCGCCCTCTTCACTGTCGGAGCTGCGGGCGGCGGCGCGTGAGGGGTGGATGGGGGAGAACCGCGCGGCGGCGCGCCGGTTCGTGGCCTGCTACGAGCTATTTGTCGAATGCCAACGCCGGGAAGAGTCCGGGGCGGGCAGCGGTGAGTGTCGGCCCGGTCATGCGGTGCTCGATCCGATCGATGTCGCGGCCGGGTACGTGGTGTCGGCGATGGCGA